>CAYJOH010000367.1:0-1605 GCA_964371685.1 uncultured Anaerolineaceae bacterium | reverse complement strand
TGCTGGTTCCGGTCGGCGGTCAGCAGGGCGCGGACGAGCCCCGCCGCCTCGTCCGGGACCTGGCACAGCGGGTAGCTCGCGAGGTCAGGCCCGGGATCCTCGGCGGCCGAGCCCTTGGCCGAGGTCGCCCAGCCGCCGAGGTAGATCCCCTCGAGCCCGAGCCGCTTCATGACCACCGCCTGCCCCGGCGAGTAGGGGCCGAAGGTGGTGATGGCCCGGCCTTCCGCGAACAGCTCGCGGAGCCGGGCATGGAACGCGGCCGCCGCCTCGCGCGCCACGGTGTAGTCGGCGGGGATCGTCCCGCGCTGCTCGACGACCTGGCGGGCCGTGTGCAGGCGCCTGATGCCCGCGAACCGCGGCTCGGCGAACCACGCCTGCGTGGCGAGCACGTCGAGGTCGAACCGGGCGGCCTCGACGTCCAGGTCGAACCGGGCGGGCGCGCTGGCCGTCATTCGTTCTCGTGGTCGCGGATGCAGTCGGTGGGGCAGGTGCACTCGGCCACGGCGGCGTTCGAGAGCACGCCGGTGCTCGGGGCCCACCAGGACGGGGTGGCCGTGGTCCAGGCGGATGCCACCGCCCCATGGCGGAGTCGGGTGTCGTCGCCGAGATAGAGGCGAAGATCGATCTGGAGCCGGGTGGGCTCGATTGGCTGCTGCATGCTGGGTCTCCTGTTGCTGGACGCTGATGGTGGCGGAGCGCGGTCCATAAGTCCAATCGTTTGATACGATGGGGACGATCAGCATTCCTGATGATTGGAGAGGAACCGTGCTCATCGCCCAGGTGGCGGGCTTCCTCGAGATCGCGCGCCGGCGGAACCTGAGCCGGGCCGCCGAGGCCCTGCACGTGACGCAGCCGGCGCTCACGGCGCGGCTCCAGGCGCTCGAGGCGGAGCTCGGCGCGCCCCTGTTCGAGCGGTCGCACCGCGGGATGCGCCTCACCGATGCCGGCCGTGCCTACCTGCCGTTCGCCGAGCGAGCCGTGGAGGCGCTCGACAGCGGGCGGGCGCTGGTCGGCGAGCACGCCCTGGGCACGAGGGGCCGGCTCACGATCGGGACGGCGCCGGCGGTCGGCGCCTATGTCCTGCCCGGGCTGCTGGTGCGCTACGTCGAGCGGTTCGCAGAGATCCGGCTCGTCGTGCGGACGGGCCACTCGGAGGAGATCGCGGACCTGGTGGCCCGTGGCGAGCTCGACATCGGGCTGATCCGGGAGCTCCACCATCCCGGCGTCGTCGTCCAGCCGCTGTACGAGGACGAGCTCCTGCTCGTCGTCCCGCCCTCGCACGAGTTCGCGCGCCTGGGCCGGATCGACGTCGTGCGCCTGGTCGACGCGACGCTCGTCCTGTTCGACCGGACGTCGAGCTACTACGACCTCACCAACACCATCTTCCGGGCGGCCGGCGTGGCGCCGCGCAGCACCATCGAGCTCGACAACATCGAGGCGGCCAAGCAGGTCGTCAGGCAGGGCCTCGGCGTCGCGCTGCTGCCGGTAACCGCGATCGCCGGGGACGTCGCGCGCGGGGCGCTCCGGGTCATCGCGATGGACGGCGTCCCGCCGACCCGCCGCCGGATCGTGGCGATCCGCCGGTCAGGTTCCAGCCAGCCGGCG
>CAYJOH010000366.1:0-3151 GCA_964371685.1 uncultured Anaerolineaceae bacterium | reverse complement strand
CGAAACGTCGCACGGTGCGCTCGTTGGGTCGCCCAGGGACCGATCCGCGTGGGCCGACCCGCACCCTGCGACCGATCCGCGCCCAGCGACCAATGCGCCCGCGCAGCCGCTCGCGCTACCTTGCCTCGATGATCTCCAGGCGATCCCCGACGGCGGTCCCCGTCGCGTCGATCGTGCCGACCGGCAGCTCCAGGACCCCGTCCGCGCCGCGAACCAGCGGGACAAGCCCGGTCCAGGCGCGCAGCCCGCGGTGTACGGACCGGACGCGCCGTGCCCCATCGGCGTCGGGCCGCGTGACGAACACGGCGTCGATCGGGAAGCGCATGAACATCATGTGGATCCCGTTGCTCGCGGGCAGCCACAGCCCGTGACCCGGCGGCAACGACGGCCGGCCCATCAGGCCCATGAACTTGCCCCACAGCGAGGCAGCCGTCTCCAGGCGCTCGGCGAGCACGATCCCCCGGTCGAGGTTGCGCGCGCTCCCGAAGGCGCCGCCGGCCCCGCCGACTCCGCCGACTCCCGCGGACGACTCCGCCCCCGCGCGCTCGACCCCGCCACCGCCGTCGACCTCCGCGCCGGACGGGGACCCGGCGAGCCCCCCATCCCGCGCGCCCGGATCCACGCTCCGGTCAGACCTTGAGGTTGATCATGATCAGGATGATCGCCGGGCCCAGGATGACGATGAACAGCGACGGGAAGATGCACCCGACCAGCGGGAACAGCATCTTGATCGGCGCCTTGGCCGCCATCTCCTCGGCACGCTGGCGGCGCTCGATCCGCAGCTGCTCGGACTGCACCTGCAGCACCTTGGAGATCGACACGCCCAGCTGCTCGGCCTGGATGATCGCCCCGATGAAGTTGGTGAGTGCCGTGACCTCGGTGCGCGGGATGATGTCCCGCAGCGCGTCCCGCCGCGCCTTGCCGACGCGGATCTCGGCCAGCGCGCGCCGGAACTCCTCGGTGAGGGGCCCGTGGAGCTTCTCCACGACCTTGCCCAGGGCGCCGTCGAAGCCGAGGCCGGCCCGCACGGAGATCGTGAGCAGGTCCAGCGCGTCCGGGATCTGGAGCAGGATCTCCTTCTGGCGCTTGCGGACGCGTCCGCCGAGCCAGAACTCCGGCAGCGTGTAGCCGAACAGGCCACCGATCGGGAGCATCACGAACTGCAGCACGACCGGCAGGCCCATGAACCCGACGATCACGAACAGCAGGAAGAACAGGCCGGCACCCACGATGGCGCCCACCGCCTTGATGCCCAGCCAGTCCGCCGTCCGCAGCCCGCCCGGGTTGCCGGCCAGCGCCAGGCGCTTCTCGGTCTGCTGCGTGAACGAGGTGCTGGTGACTCGCGCCACGAACCCGGACAGCCGGGCGGCCAGCGGGCGGATCGTCCGCTCGAACAGCGGCTGCTGGAGCTCCAGCTCCTCGAGGTTCTTGGCCTGCATCGTGCCCAGCTGGGTCAGCCGCGCCTGGACGGGGTCCACCGGGGCGTTGCCGGCCAGGCCGAGGACGATGAGGAGGATCGCTCCGGCGGCGACGCCCGCCACGATCAGGGGCAAGGGGTCCATGGCCTAGACCTCGATGTCAACAATCTTGCGGATGAGCATGAAGCCGATGAACATCGCGAACCCGCCGAGGCCCAGGATGATGACGCCGGCCGGCAGCCCGATCACGGACACCCGGTCGTCGAACATCGGCTGCATGAAGCCCGGTGCCGCCACGAACAGGAAGCCCGCCAGGGCGATCGGCAGGAAGCCGACGACGTAGCCGGACAGCCGCTGCTGCGCGGTCAGGGTGCGGATCTCGCCCTTGATCCGGACGCGCTCGCGGATGGTGTACGCGATCGAGTCGAGGATCTCGGCGAGGTTGCCGCCGACGGTGTGCTGGATGGAGATGGCGGTGGCCATCAGCTCGAGGTCGTCCGACCGCACGCGGCGGACCATGTTCTCGAGGGCGGTGTCGAACGCGAGGCCCAGGTTGACCTCCCGGATCACGCGGCCGAACTCCGTGGAGATCGGGGGCCGGGACTCCCGGACGACCATCTCGATGGCCTGGAGGAACGAGGAGCCGGCGCGCAGCGCGTTGGCGATCAGGGTGATCGTGTCCGGCAGCTGCTTGTCGAACGCGTTGAGGCGGCTGGACTTGCGCCGCCCCAGCCAGAAGCGGGGGAGCATGAACCCGATGAACGCCCCCACGAGGAGGACGATCGGGTTGCGCAGCCCCGGCATCGCGACCGAGAGCACGACCATGAGGATGGGCACGCCCACGGTGCAGCCGGCCCAGATCACGAGGTACTCGCTGACCTTGAGCCGCAGGTCCGCGCGCGCGATCTCGCGCGCCAGGTTGGCGCCGAAGTCGCGCTGTTCCACGACCTTGTTGAGCGCCGTCAGCGCCTGGCTGGACTGGAGCGCCTCGGCAAAGCTCCCCTGGCCGGTCGACACCGGCTTCTCCTGGCGGCTCGACGCATACCGCTCGAGTCGAGCGTTGACGCCGGAGCCGCCGCCGGACATCGCCACGCCCACGGCGATCACCAGGATCGCGAGGGCGGCGACGCCGGCGATGGCGATCGTCATCGGTTCCACGAGCGGTACTCCCGGTCCCTAGTAGCTGAAGCCGAACAGGCCCGGCGGCAGGTGGATGCCCTGGACCTCGAACTTCTCGACGAACTTGGGCCGGATGCCGGTCGGCTTCAGGCGGCCCTGGATCTTGCCCTCGACGACGCCCGTCTGCTCGAACACGAACACGTCCTGCATGACGATGACGTCACCCTCCATGCCCTGGACCTCGGTGATGTTCGTGATCCGCCGGGTCCCGTCCTTGAGGCGGGCCTGGTGCACGATGAGGTCCACGGCCGAGGCGATCTGCTCCCGGATGGCGCGGACCGGGAGGTCCACGCCGGCCATCAGGACCATCGTCTCGAGGCGGGAGAGCATATCGCGGGGGCTGTTGGCGTGGCCGGTGGACATCGAGCCGTCGTGGCCCGTGTTCATGGCCTGGAGCATGTCCAGCGCCTCGCCGGAACGGCACTCCCCGACGATGATCCGGTCGGGGCGCATGCGCAGCGAGTTCCGGACGAGCTCCCGGATCGGGATCTGGCCCTTGCCCTCGATGTTGGGCGGGCGCGACTCCAGCGTCACCACGTGCTCCTGGCGGAGCT
>CAYJOH010000365.1:0-3164 GCA_964371685.1 uncultured Anaerolineaceae bacterium | reverse complement strand
GTCGTGGTGACCACCGGCGGCGTGACGATGCTGATGGCGTTCCTCGCGTTCGGCAAGCGCCGCCGCGACGAGGCGCCCACGGGGTCCGACGCGGCGCTCGGCGAGGCGGCCGGCCGTGGCATGGGCGTGCCCGGGCACTCCGGCCTGGTCCCCGGCGGCCCGTCGCCGGCGGCCGTGGCGGCCGCCCCGGCCGCGGTGGCCGCGATGGTGGCCAGCCAGCCCGTCGGCGACATCGACGCCCACCTGCCCCGCTGGCGACGCCCGTCGCTCATGGAGGCCCGCAAGGCCGATCCCATGCGCACCGCGTCCACCAACATCCGCCTCAGCTTCGAGGGCGAGGTCGGCGCCGCCGTGGACGGCATGGAGCGCCGGCTGATCCGCTATCGGCTCGTCAGCCTGCTGGACGCGCCCGACGAGGTGCGCGGCGTCGAGATCGGCGTGCTGGACGAGGGCGACGAGGTCGTGCTGCTCGAGAAGCGCGGCACCTACTGGCACGTCCTGTGCCCGGACGGGCGCCAGGGCTGGCTGCACAAGATGACCCTGGGCGACGTCGTGATCGAGGCCGGCGCGGCCGGCACGAACAGCTGGACCTCGGGCGACGACGGCCCCGCCACGGGCAGCTTCGAGGACATGCTGCGGGCGTACACGGAGCGCCGCGAGACGTTCGGCGAGGCGTCCTAGCCCGTCGACCCGGCGCTCGCCGGCGGCCGCGCGCCCCGCCGTCCACCCACGGGTGCCTTGCGCAGCACGACGATGTGCTGGTGCGCGATGTTGGGCACGAAGGCGTTGGGGTAGCCGTACGGCCGCAGCCGCGTGCCCGCCTGGTACCACGCGATGTCGCCCTTGGGCACCAGCCCCACCGCGTCCGCCCGCGCCGCCAGGTCCGCCGCGGTGAACAGGTACCGGCCGCCCTGGTACGCGTCGCGCACGATCAGCACCGCGTACCGCCCGGGTCGGAGCACCCGGTGGACCTCGCCCAGCACCCCGCCCATCGCCTCCAGGAAGGCCGGGTAGTCGGGGAGGTTGGCGAGGTCGCCGTCGAGCTCGGAGACCATCGCGTAGCCGGTGCGCCGGTTCGCGTGCGCCTCCGCCAGGCGCCCGCCGGCCATCGTCATCGGCAGCTGGACGTTGTACGGGGGGTCGGTGGCGACGAAGTCGATCGAGTCGGCGTCGATGGTCGGCAGGATGGCGCGCGCGTCGCCGAGGCGCAGCTCGAGGCCCGACGGGTCGAAGGACCGCGGCCCGCCCGGGTCGTTCGCGCCCAGGGCCGCGAGCGTCGGGCCGCGGCCGCCGTGCTCGGCCTGCAGCGCCGCCAGCGTCGCCTCGTAGACCGCCGCCCAGCGTGGGTCGAGCTCGATCCCGATCGCCCGGCGTGGCCCGCTGGCGATCGCGGCGCCCAGCAGCGTCCCGCCGACCCCCGCGAACGGGTCCAGGACCAGGTCACCGGTCTTGGTGAAGAACTCGATCAGGCGGGCCATCAGCCGCGGCGGCTTGTTGGCGCCGTGGGCCTTGCGGCGCGCGTGTCCCAGCTCCGACGGGTAGGCCGTGGTCCACACGGACTTGGTGAAGTACAGCCACTCCTCGCCGGGCAGCTCGTTCAGGGCGTTGGCGGGGGGGGGCGGGCGGCGCTCCTGCACCCGGGCAGCGTACCGGGCCGGAGAGCGGCGGGTCGCCGCGTGCCGCAGCGCGTGCCGCGGGGCGTGCCGGCGTGCGGCTCCGACCGTCCGGATGGGGCGGCCCCGTCCCTACAATGCGGGCGATGCCGGGCAGAGTGGTCAGTCGCCGCTTCATCGGGCGTGAGCCGGAGCTCGCGCAGGTCGAGGCGGCCATCGCCGCCGGCGCCCGCGGGGTCGCCACCACGGTGATCATCGGGGCCAGCGCCGGCATGGGCGCCACGCGATTCCTCGACGAGGCCCTCGAGGCGGCCGCCGCCTCGGCGGACCCGCCGCTCGTGCTGCGCGGGGCCGCGCACGGGCCCGTGGACCCGCCGTGGGCCGCCGTGCACGACGCGCTGGGCCCGGTGATCGCGACCCGCCCGCGGGACGAGGTGCTGGGCCTGCTGCGCCGGGACTCGCGGTCCGTCCTCGCCGGGCTGCCGGGGATGGCCGCGCTCGCGGCCACGCTGCCGCCGCCCGCGGTGAGCGCCCTGGCGGACCCGGAGCGGACCCAGCCCCGCGCGCTCGAGGCGCTGCTCCGCTGGCTGGGCCGGCTCGCCGCCACGCGCCCGATCGTGCTGGTGCTCGAGGACCTGCACGTCGCCGACGCGGCCACGCGCGCCTTCGCCACGTTCGTCGCCCGGACCGCCCGCGACGAGCGCCTCACGCTCGTGCTCACCTTCCAGCCGGACCGCCTCACCCGCGAGCACCCGCTGCGCGAGAACCTCGCCGTCGTCGAGGGCAGCCTGCGGCCGCCCGTCCGGGTGGACCTGGCGCCCCTGTCGCGCCGGGAGATCGGCCGGCTGATCGAGGGGATCGAGGGCGAGCGTCCGTCGGCGTCCATCGTCGTCCTCGTCGCGGAGCGCTCCGCCGGCTCGCCGCTGGTCGTCGAGGAGCTCGTCGCGGCCCGCCGCGAGCTGCGCAGCGCGACCCTCACCGGCACGCTGTCGGACCTCGTCGCGGCACGTCTCCAGCGCCGCTCCCCCGAGTGCCGCCGGCTGCTCCGCCTGATCGCGGCGGCGGAGCGCCCGATGGAGCGGTCGCGGATCGCCGTGGCCGCCGCGACGTTCGAGGAGGGCGTCCAGGCGCGCCTGCCACCGCGCTCCGTGACCCGGCCCCGGCGCGGCACCGAGCTCCTGGACGCGGACCTCGCGGCGGGCCTCGAGGAGGCGCTGGAGCATGGCTTCGTGCGCTCGGATGCCGCCGACCGGGCGTGGATCCGCCACGAGCTCGTGGCCAGGGCCGTGGTCACCGACCTGCTGCCGACGCAGCGGCCCCGCTACCGCGCCGCCCTGGCCCGGGCGTTCGCGGACGTGCCCATCGTGGCGGGCTACCACTGGCGGGCGGCCGCGCGCCCGGCGGAGGCGCGCCTCGCCGCCATCGAGGCCGGGCGGGCCGCCATGGCGGTGGACGCGCCCCGCGACGCGCTGACGGCGTTCGAGATCGCCCTGGAGCTGCCGGCTACCGGCGACGCCGTGCCCGCCGACACAACGCTCGAGCTGGAGCAGC
>CAYJOH010000364.1:0-3164 GCA_964371685.1 uncultured Anaerolineaceae bacterium | reverse complement strand
CTCCGCCGCGGCCTGCTGGATGGCCTTGACGATGTTCACGTAGCCGGTGCACCGGCACAGGTTGCCGGCGATCCCCTCGCGGACCTCGTGGTCCGTGGGGTCCGGGTTGTGGCCCAGGATCCAGGCCGACTGCATGATCATTCCCGGGGTGCAGAAGCCGCACTGGAGGCCGTGCTGGTCCCAGAAGGCCTGCTGGAGCGGGTGGAGCTTGCCGCCCTGCTCCATGCCCTCGATCGTGGTGATCGCGGCGCCGTCCGCCTGGACGGCGAGCATCGTGCACGACTTCGCGCTCTGGCCGTTCACGTGGACGGTGCACGCGCCGCAGTTGCTCGTGTCGCAGCCGGTGTGCGTGCCGGTCAGGCCGAACACGTCGCGCAGGAGGTGGACGAGGAGGAGGCGAGGCTCGACGTCGGCCTCGCGGGCCACCCCGTTGACGGTGACGGAGATGTGCTGGGTGGTCATCGTGCTCCTCAGGACGCGGCGCCGTGCGCCCGCGATGCGGCCAGGCGGATCGCCCGGGCCGTGATCTCGCGGACCATCGCCAGCTTGTACTCGGCCGGACCGTGGCTGTCGGACACGGGTCGGGCCTGACCCGCCGCGATGGAGCCCGCGACGCCGAACGCCTCGTCGTGCGGGATCACGCCGACCAGCGCCGCCTCCGCGTCCGTGGCGGCGAACGGCGTCTCGGCGACGGCGGTCAGGCCGATCCCCGCCGCGGCGATCCGCCCGCCGTCGTCCAGCGTCAGGACGGCCGCCACTCCGACGGTCGCGAAATCGCCGGCCCGGCGCTCCAGCTTCACATACGCGGAGCCCGTCCGGGCCGGCGCGTGCGGGAGGCGAACCTCGGTCAGCACCTCGGTTGGGTCGATGGACGTCTGGAACGTGTCGACGAAGAAGCCGCGGGCTGCCAGGGTCCGCTCGCCGGCCGCGCTGCGGCAGGTGAACGAGCCGCGCATCGCGAGCACCACGGCCGGCCAGTCCGAACCCGGGTCCGCGTGGGCGCAGGAGCCGCCGATCGTCCCCCAGTTGCGGACCTGCGGGTCGCCGATGCCCCCGGCCGCGTCGCGGATGATCGGCCATTCCGCGGCGAGCGCGTCGTGCTCGAGGATCCGCCGGTGCGTCGCCCGGCCACCGATCCGCCAGTCGTCGTCCGTCCGCGCGATCCCGTCGAGCCCGCCCACGCCCTGCAGGTCGACCAGCAGGCCCGGCTGTGCCAGCCGGAGCTTCAGGAGAGGAAGAAGGCTGTACCCCCCGGAGAGGATCTTCGCCTCTCCCTCGCGGTCCTTCAGGATCCGCAACGCCTCGTCCAGGGAACCCGGACGGACGTACTCGAACTGGCCGGGGATCATGCGCTGCCTTCCCTCCTTCCCGCGAGGACGCGGGTCGATGTCGATGGACGGACATTCGACCGGTCGTGGCGCCGGCGGAGCGCGGCGTGACCGTGGCTGGGGGACGCGTGGGGTTCGGCGAGACGCGAGTATCCGCGCGGGATCATTGCGGCGTCAATGGGGTTGCGACGCTGGCGCGACAGGTGCGCCGCGGGCCGCAGATTTGCGCAGGTTCGGCCCGCCGACGGGCGTCGGGTCAGCGGAGCGGCGGGGTCCAGCTGACGACGCCGATCGAGCCCGCCGGCGGGTTGGCCAGCGTCCAGCCGCCGTCGCGCTGCGCGATATGGTCCGGCAGCACGGCTCGGAAGTGGACGTCCTTGTCACCGCCCTCGGCGATGAACAGCTGGCGGCGCAGGAACGCCGTGAGGGCGGGGACGGAATCGAACGTCCGCGGCGAGCGCTCCACCCGCACGACCTCCGTCTCGCGACCCCTCGCCCGCAGGACGTCCAGCAGCTCGGGGAGCGCCGGCAGGGCGACCCGCGCCTCGCCGTGGACGAGCGGCCAGAACGGGTCCGCCACGGACGCGGGGCTCCGGTCGGTGAGCACGGCCACGCAGCGCTGGCCCGAGGCCGCCTCCATCGCGTCCAGGAAGGGGCCGATGTCCTCGATGTCGTAGCCCACGTGGGCGATCAGCGAGATCTCGGCGGCCGGCAGCGGCCGCAGCTGGTCCAGCGCGTCGGGCCAGGTGCCGGGCACGATCCGCACGTTGCCGATGCCGTGCTCCGCCAGGCCGGTCCGCAGCGCCTGGCGCATGCCGGCCGACGGCTCCACGGCGATCACGTGCTTGACCAGCAGCGCGAGCGGGAGGGCGTAGCGGCCCGCGCCGGCCCCGATGTCCAGCCAGGTCTCGTCCGGGCGCGCCATCGCCTGGAGGACGTCGAGCGCGGGCTCGCCGGTCCGCCGCGGGTCGGCGACGAACACCGCCGAGACCGGGGCGTAGAAGTCGCCCACAGGCACCTCGCGCAGCCGCTCGGCCTGCTCGCGGTTGGCGCGGACCCGGGCGGCCCACGCCTCCTCGAGCCGGCGCGGGGCGGCGGAGCGACGGGCGGCGCTCACGAGGGACGGCCGGCTGGTGTCGTCCGCGCCGGGGGTGACCCGGCCGAAGTGCCCGCGAGTGCCGAGTCTGCCGGGTTCGCCAGGGCCGCGAGGTCCGCCGGCGTGTCCACGTCCGGGTTGCGACCCGCCACCGCCGCCTCCGCCACGAGGTCGGGCCGCCGGGCGAGCAGCGGCCCCAGGCCGCGGTCGCCGTCGAGGCCCGCGGCCAGCGCCCAGGCGACGCGGCGGACGAGGACCGGGTTGGGCGCGGCGTCGTCGGCGTACCGGACGCGGACGAACGGCCGGTCGCTCGCCTCCGCCGCGGCGAGCACGGCGGCCACGACGTCCGCGCGCAGCGACGGCTGGTCGCCCAGCACGACCAGCACAGCGTCGGCGCCCGGGGCCTCCACGGCCGCGTCGAGCCCGATCCGCAGCGAGCTCGACAGGCCGTCCTGCGGTCGCGGGTTCACGGCCAGCCGCTCGCCCCGCCAGGAGATCGCCTGTTCGACGTCGCGTGCCCCCTCCCCGAGCACGACGACCACGTCGTCGAGGCCCGCCGCCGCGACCGCGTCGAGGGTGTGCTGGAGCAGCGGGCGCCCGTCGAGCTCGGCCAGCAGCTTGGGCGACCCGAACCGGCGGCTGGCGCCGGCGGCGAGCACGATCGTGACGACCTTCACTCGGCCCCCACCGCGGACTCGACCCCTTCGCGGGCCGCGGCCGCCGCGGCGTCGGCCGTCTCC
>CAYJOH010000363.1:0-3165 GCA_964371685.1 uncultured Anaerolineaceae bacterium | reverse complement strand
CGCCCGGCGGCTCCCCAGGTCGCTGGGCGGCTGGCCTGGCGGGCGGGCCGCGATCCGACCCCCGGAATCGTGAAGGCCCCGGCGGAACCGGGGCCGTCGAGGCGGAGCGCGTGACGCCCCGGGCTACGGGGCGGGCTTGGCCAGGTCGCTGATCTTGGCCAGGCCGTACTTCGACGCGGTCTCCGCGGTGACCACGAAGCCGTTCTGGTCCGTCGCCGCCGCCGGGTCGAGGGCGGTGAGGCCCTTGTCCTTGAGGCGCTCGGCGAGCTTGGCGGCGGTCGCGGCCGCGTCGGTGGACGCCTCGCCGGCGCCACCGTTGACGAACTCGAGCGCCGTCGCGGCGTACTCCGCGAGGATGTCGATCTCGCCCGACTCGAGGGCCGGGAACACGACCTCGCGGTTGCCGAGCTGGAACTTCCGCTCGACCTGCCAGCCGTTGTGCTCGAGGGCCTGGGCGAACAGCTCGCCCAGGATCTCCTGCTCGTAGAAGTTGGTCGAGCCCACGATCACGTCGCCGCGGGCCATCGAATCCACGTCGCCCAGGAAGTCGTTCGCCTGGAGCCAGGCAGCTGCGGCGTCCGCCGCCGTCTGCTCGTCCACGACGACGGCCTTGTTCAGGCTCGTCAGCTCCTCCTGGGAGAGCTTGGCCATGATCCCGTTGAGGACCTCGGCCATGAGCGGGTCCGCATCGAGCACCTCCTGGCGCACGACGGGGATGAGGTTGTCCGCGAGCTGGAGGCCCTTGTCGTCCTCGAGCAGGACGAACCCTTCGGCCGCGATGGCCGGGTCGGACGTGAACAGCAGGCCCACGCCGATGTTGCCGTTCTTGAGCGCCTCGACGGTCAGCGGACCGCCGGCGTCGAGGGGCGTGAACTCCTTGAACTCGAGGCCGTAGGTGTCCTGGAGCCCCTTCAGGCAGAAGGGACGCTCCGGGCACTCGGGCGGCCCCCCGAGCGCGAGCTGGCTGGCAACGGACGGGCCGGTGCCGGCTGAGGTTGACGGGCTGCTCCCACCCGACGTGCAGGCGCTCACCACGAGCGCCAGCACCGCCGCCCCAAGAGCAGCGCTGCGGCGGATCCGCATGGGTCCTCCTTCCATGTGCTTCGCGCGCCACCGGGCGCGGCGCGTCCGGGCATCCTACCCGAGAAGGATGTTCGAACCTGTCAGGTATCCAGTTCGCCAGTGCCCGGATCCGTCACATCGCCCGCCAGCCGTGGCTCAGCCTGGCCACGCGGCCGGCGCCGGCGGCGCGAGCTCTGCTGGTGACGGCCCACGCGTGACCCCGCGGAGTCCCTCCGAGACCGCCCGCCGCTCCAGCACCGTCATGGTCCGCTCGACGGCGACGGCCAGCATCGCGACCAGCAGTGCCCCGCCCACGAGCCGCGGGGTGTCCTGCAGCGCGAACCCGTCGACGATGAACCGACCGAGCGTCCCACCACCGACGAGGGCGGCAAGCGTGGCGGTCGCCACGACCTGGACGGCGGCCACCCGCACGCCCGCGATGATCACCGACAGGGCGAGTGGCAACTCCACGTTCCGCAGCAGCTGCCACTCGCGCATCCCCATGCCGCGCCCGGCCTCGACCATGTCCCGGTCCACCTCCCGCATCCCGGCGTACGTGTTGGTGAGGATCGGCGGGATCGAGAGCAGCACCAGCGCGGCGAGGGCGTTCGGGAACCCGAGCCCCAGCAGCGGGACGAAGACCACGAGCATCGCGTAGGAGGGGACGGCGCGCCCGAGGTTGCCGATCGCGATCGTCGCCACCGCGCCCCGGCCCGTGTGGCCGATGAACAACCCCAGCGGCACGGCGATCGCGGCCCCCGCCAGCACGGCGAGCCCGGACAGGATCACGTGCTCCACGAGCCGGTTCGGGACGCCCGACGTCCCGGTCCAGTTGGCCGGGTCGAGGAACCAGGCGACGACGCCATCCATCGATCAGGCCGCCCGCCGGCGGGTCCAGGGCGTGAGCAGCCGCCCGGCCAGCACCAGCAGCAGGTCCGCCGCGATCGCCAGCCCCACCATCACCACGAGGCTGGCGTACACGAGGCCCCAGTTGCGCAGCGAGAACCCGCGCAGCATCACCTGGCCGAGGCCGCCCTGCCCGATGACCGCCGTGACCATGACCAGCCCGATGGTCGTCACCGTCGCGATCCGCAGCCCGGCCACGATCAGCGGCAGGGCCAGCGGCAGCTCCACCCCGACCAGCCGCTGGAGCCGGGTGTGGCCCATACCGTCGGCCGCCTCGACGACGTCGGGCGAGACGCCGTCCAGCCCGGCCAGGATGTTGCGTACCAGGATCAGCAGCGTGTACGAGACGAGCCCGATCTCCGCCGACACCAGCGACAGCCCGGTGACCGGCACGAGGAACGCGAACAGGGCCAGGCTCGGGATCGTGTACAGGGTCCCGGCGACGGCGATGATCGGCCCGGCCAGGCGGCGGCTGCGCACGATCAGGAGCACGAGCACGAGGCTGAGCGCGAACCCGACGCCCACGGCGATCCCCGTGAGCACGAGGTGGTCGACGAGGCCGTCCGCGAGCATGCCGCCGTTGCGGCGGAGCAGCTCGGCCATCTAGCGGTGCGCCCCGGCGCCCTGCTCGATGTCCCGTTCGGCGCTCTCCACGGCCGTGTCGCGCATGAAGGCCATCACCTGCTCGATCGTGAGGAGGCCCAGCAAGGCGCCCCGCCGGTCAACGACAACGCCGGCCTGGACGAGATCGTCGAGCAGCATCGAGAGGGCGTCCTTGAGCGTCGTGCGCCGGTCGAGCAGCGGCGAGCGCGAGTCCACGTGTCGCGCGTCGAGCAGGCCTTCGCCGGGGATCCGGTCCTGGTCGATCCAGCCCAGCGGGCGGTCCTGGGCGTCGAGCAGCAGCAGGTACGGGAACGGGTCCGCGAGCGTACGGCGGCGGGCGTCCGCGGCGTCCGTGCCGACGCGGGCGGTGATCGCGGGGCTGAGGGCGATGTCGGCGACCCGGGTCAGCGACAGCCGCTTGAGTCCCCGGTCCGCGCCCACGAAGCGGGCGACGAAGTCCGAGGCGGGCGCGGCAAGGAGCTCTGTCGGCGGGCCGTACTGCGCGAGCCGCCCACCGTCCTGCATCACCGCGACGAGGTCGCCCATCTTGATCGCCTCGTCGATGTCGTGGGTCACGAACAGGATCGTCTTGGC
>CAYJOH010000362.1:0-3170 GCA_964371685.1 uncultured Anaerolineaceae bacterium | reverse complement strand
GGCCTCGCGACCGCGACCGCCTCGCTGGCCGCGCTCGGGCCGCAGGCGACGCTCGATCGTGGCTACGCGATCGTCCGGCGCACCGCCGACGGCACCATCGTGCGGGACCCGGCCGCCGCCGCCGCGGGCACGGCGCTGGAGGTCGCGCTGTCGCGCGGCACGCTCGCCGCCACGAGCCGCGGCCCCGCCGCGTCAGATCCCCGGACGCCCGGGTGAGCGAGACCCTCGCTATCATCGTCGCCGGCCCGCGCGGGGCCGGCCCCCAGGAGGACCACGCGTGACCGACGCCACCGGAGCCGCCGGCACCGCCCCCGGCACCGCCCCCGACGCCGCGATCGACGCCGGCATCGCGGAGCTCCCGTACGACGACGCGTTTGCCGAGCTCCAGCGGGTGGTCGCCGCGCTCGAATCCGGCGGCCAGTCGCTGGAGGCGACGATCACGCTCTACGAGCGGGCCGTGGCCCTCCAGCGGCGCTGCGAGCGCCTCCTGGCCGAGGCGGAGCTGCGCGTCCAGCAGCTGATGGCCCGCCCGGGCGGCGGTCTGGCCGCGGTCGACGTCCGGCCCGAGGACGCCGCCGAGGAGTAGGGCCGCTTCCCCATCATGCTACCATCCGGTATCGAATTATCCGGAGCCACCACCCCCGACAGGAGCACCCGTTCCGTGCCCATCCTCGACCGTCTCCAGGACCCCGCGGAGCTCCGCGGCATGTCCGAGCCCGAGCTCGCGCAGCTCGCGGCCGAGATCCGGGAGACGATCATCCGGACCGTCGCGGTGACCGGAGGACACCTCGGCTCGTCGCTGGGCGTGGTCGAGATCACGATCGCCCTCCACCGCCTGCTGGAGTCGCCGCGCGACCGGATCGTGTGGGACACCGGCCACCAGGCGTACGCCCACAAGCTCCTGACCGGCCGCCTGGCGCGGTTCCACACGCTGCGCCAGATCGACGGGATCGGCGGGTTCCCGCGCCGCACGGAGTCGCCGCACGACGTGTTCGATGGCGGGCACGCCGGCACCGGCCTGTCCATCGCGCAGGGGCTGGCCACCGCGCGCGACCTGCGCCACTCGATGGAGCGGGTCGCGGTCGTCGTCGGGGACGCCGCGCTGCTGTCGGGGCTGTCGCTCGAGGCGCTCAACGACATCGGGCACCGCCAGACCCAGCTGCTGATCGTGCTCAACGACAACGAGATGTCGATCAGCCCGTCCGTGGGGGCGCTGTCGAAGTACCTGTCCGAGATCAAGCTCTCGGTCGCCTGGCGCCAGAGCAAGACGTTCTGGGACGGCGTCACCGAGCGGATCCCGATCGTCGGCCCCCGGCTCGTGGAGCTGTCCCGCCGGTTCCGCCAGTCGGTCGTGTCGTTCGCGCAGCCGGGCCAGCTGTTCGAGGACCTGGGGATCACCTACATCGGCGTGATGCCGGGTCACGACCTGCGGCTGCTCGAGGAGACCTTCCGGCGGGCGCTGGCGCTCAACGGGCCGGTCATCGTCCACGTCCGGACGCAGAAGGGGAAGGGCTACCGCCCGGCCGAGAAGGACCAGGTCTCGTTCCACGGGGCCGCGCTGCCGCCGATGACGCTGGCGCCGTCAACCGACGCCCACGACCGCCTGGGGGCCTTCAACGGGTCCGGCAACGGCGAGTCGATGGCCTCGGCGGCCGCGGGCGGGGCGCCGCTCACCCTGTCGCGCGACGCGGAGGACGGGGCGCCGCCGTCGGCGTCGGTGATGGCCGACCGCCGGACGCCCGCCCACAATGCCGAGGGGGCGCCCGAGCCGCCCGCCGAGGCCTCCGCGGGCGAGGCGAAGAAGACCCCCAACTACACGGCGTTCTTCTCCGCGGAGCTGGTCGCGCTGGGCGCGACGGACCGCCGGATCGTCGCCATCACCGCCGGCATGCCCACCGGCACGGGCCTTGCCCGGTTCCAGCAGGCGTACCCCGAGCGGTTCATCGACGTGGGCATCGCCGAGCAGCACGCGGTCACGCTCGCCTCGGGCCTCGCCCTGGCGGGGATGCGCCCGGTGGTGGCGCTGTACTCGACGTTCCTCCAGCGGGCGTTCGACCAGACCGTCCACGACGTGTGCCAGAACGACGTGCCGGTGCTGCTGGCCGTGGACCGCGCGGGCCTCGTGGGCGAGGACGGGACCAGCCACCAGGGCATGTTCACGCTGCCGGCCCAGCGCCAGCTGCCCCACCTGGTCATCGCCAGCCCGCGCGACGAGCAGGAGCTCCGCGCGCTGCTGCGGACGGCGCTCGCCCAGGACCACCCGTTCGCGCTGCACTACCCGCGCGACGCCGGGTTCGGGGTCGAGGCACGGGACGCGGCGCCGGTCCCGGTGGGGCAGGGCGAGGTCCTGCGCGAGGGCCGCGACCTGCTGTTCGTCGCGTTCGGGCCGATCGTCCACCGGGCGCTCGAGGCCGCCGACGTGCTGGCCGCGGACGGCTGGTCCGTGGGCGTGATCAACGCCCGGTTCGCGAAGCCACTGGACCGGCAGCTGATCCTCGACCAGGCCCGCGGCAAGCGGCTGGTCGTGACGTTCGAGGAGAGCGTCGTGACCGGCGGCTTCGGGTCCGGGGTGCTCGAGGCGTTCGAGGAGGCGCGACTCGCCGACCCCGCGTATCGCGACATCCCGGTCCGCCCCGTCGGCATCCCCGGCGACCGGTTCGTGGACCATGGCGCCGTCACCGACCTGCGCCGCCTGGTCCGGCTCGATGTGCCTGGCCTCGTGGCCCAGGTGCGCGAGGCGACCGACCAGCTGCGCCTCGCGCCGGGCGAGGGCGCCGCCGCGGAGGCAGCCCAGTCTGCCGGGCCGGCCAAGGCGAGGCGCGCCCGCGGCTGAGCCGGCCGGGGAGGGCGTCCCGGCGCGGGAGGCCTCGGCGCCGCGGCAGCCTGGCAGGACGGAGGACGCGTCCTTCGGCCCTTGCCACCGCCGGGCGGGGGACGGACCATCACGTCGCGTGAAGGGTGCTCGATGCGGCGAGGGATCGGGTTCGGCCTGCTGGTGTCCCTGGTCGCGGCGTGCGCGTCGTCGGGCGGTGTGACCGCCCCGCCGGTGCCCACCGCGCCATCGTCAGCGGCAACGGTTGTGCCCGCTCGGGCGTCGGATGCCACGGTGCCGTCGGTCGGACCGTCGAGCCCGGGAGTGGAGTGGGAGCTCCTGTGGGTCAGCGACTCGA
>CAYJOH010000361.1:0-3183 GCA_964371685.1 uncultured Anaerolineaceae bacterium | reverse complement strand
TCCATCTCGTCCCACGCCCGATCCAGGTCCGGCAGCGCCTCCGCCGTCACGTACTTGGCGCGGATCCGGTGGTTCGCGGTCTGGGCCCCGGCGCCGGTGAGGACTCGGCCCCGGCCCTCGACCGCGACCATGAGGCCGCGGCCGGTCGTCGCGGCCGTCCCCTGCACGATGGCCGATGCCGTGCCGCGCTCGAGCACGTTGCGGGCCTTGCGCGTGATCGACGAGGTCTCGAACAGGAGGCGCCCGTCCTCGTACAGGAAGATCACGTAGGCGAGGTGGATCGACCCGTCCTCGTTGAGGGTGCCCACGGCCGCCGTCAGCCGCTGCCCCAGGACGTCATCGATCTCGTCCCGGGTCGCCTGCGCCCGGTAGACGCGCCGCGAGTCCATGCCGCACCTCCCCGCGAGATCGACCCAGCATATTGGGGAGGCGCAAGCAGGACCCCGGCGCCGACGAGCGCCTGAACCCACCCGCTACCGGCGCGTGGTGTGCCCGCGGACCGGCTGCGGCGGCACCCGGTAGGCACCCGGGATCTGCGGCCGTCGCGAGGTCCCCGTCCCGAGGTGCATGGCCGACGGCCATCGCCAGCGGACGTCGTCCTCCTCCTGGACGCCGTGCGGCCAGCCCATCTGCTCGGCGTGGAACAGGTGGGCGAGCGTCTCCGGGCCGCGGGCCACGAGCAGCACGAGCCCACTCAGGACCCCCGCAGTGATCGTCAGGGCGAGCAGCCCGCCCACGTCCATGTCCGGATTCTGCGCGCCGGAGCAAGCCCGGCGGTAGAGGCCGACGGCACGTGAGGAGGGGGCGCGCTCAGGACCGGCGGCGGATCACGAACGCGGTGGCCGCACCCAGGAAGCCGAGCAGGAACACGACCAGGAACGCCGACCCGGGGTCAGCCGCGGACGTCGCGGCCTCCTCGGCGGCGATAGCCGGCCAGGCCGTCGCGAGCCCGTGGGCGAGCGCGGCGGCGAGGACGGGGGCGGTCGTCAGGCGGGGAATGCGTGACATGCGGGTTCCTCGCGCGGCGGGATCGGGCCGGCCGCGGCGCGCCGGCATCGCGCGAGCTCGAGTCTACCCGTCGCCGGGTCGCCGTCGGGCACGGACGTACAATCCGCGGACGATGCCGATCTACCTCGACCACGCCGCCACGACCCCCGTCCGCCTCGAGGTCCGCGAGGCGATGCTGCCGCTCCTGGGCGCGGTGTTCGGCAACCCGTCGTCGGCGCACGCCTTCGGCCGCCAGGCGCGTGAGGCGCTCGACGACGCCCACGAGCGGCTGGCCCGCGCGATCGGCGGTGACGCCCGCGAGGTCGTGTTCACGAGCGGCGGCACGGAGGCGATCAACCTCGCGCTCAAGGGCGCCGCCTGGGCCGGGCGCGCGAAGGGCCACCGGATCGTGACCACGCCGGTGGAGCACCACGCCGTCGGACACGCCCTGGCGCACCTCGAGAAGTTCGGCTTCGAGGTGGAGCAGGTGCCGGTGGACCGCTACGGGCGCGTGGACCCGGCGGACGTCGAGCGGGCGATCACCGAGCGCACGGTGCTCGTCTCGGTGATGGCCGCCAACAACGAGGTCGGCACGATCCAGCCCGTGGCGGAAGTGGCGCAGGTCGTCCGCGGCCGGAAGGGCGTGCTGTTCCACGTCGACGCGGTCCAGGCGGCGCCGTGGCAGGAGATCGACGTCGAGGCGCTGGGCGCGGACCTCGTGTCGCTCGCGGCCCACAAGATCGAGGGGCCGAAGGGAACGGGGGCGCTGTGGATCCGGCGCGGGACGCACATCCTCGCCCAGCAGCACGGCGGGTCGCAGGAGCGTCACCGGCGGGCGGGCACGGAGAACGTGGCGGGCGTCGTGGGCATGGCCACGGCGTTCGAGCTCCGGGTCGCGGAGCGGGCGGCCGTCGTCGCGCGGGTGCGGGCGCAGCGGGATCGGCTCGCCGCGGCCATCGTCGCCGACGGCGTCGAACTGACCGGCCACCCCGTGGAGCGGCTGCCCAACAGCCTGTCGGTCATCATCCCGGGCACCGACGGCGGCTCGGTCGCGCTGGCGCTGGACCTCGAGGGCGTCGCGGTGTCGACGGGCTCGGCGTGCGCCACGGGCTCCGCCGAGGTGAGCCACGTCCTGTCGGCGATGGGCTACCCGGACGAGGAGGCGCGCGGCGCGCTGCGCGTGAGCCTGGGCCGGACGACGACCGACGCCGAGGTCGATGAGGCGGCGAGGGTGATCACGTCGGTGGTCCGGCGCATGATGGAGCGAACGCCAGCGGCGAGCCGGGTCGGGGTCGGGTCGGTCGAGGCGGCGCCTTGAGCCGGGTCCTCGTCGCGATGTCGGGCGGTGTGGACAGCTCCGTCGCCGCGGCGCTGCTCCACGAGCAGGGCCACGAGGTGGTGGGCGTCTGGATGCGCCTCCACGACGTGGCGGACGCGTACTCCGAGGTGAGGAAGAGCTGCTGCTCCGCGGACGCCGCCGATGACGCGCGCCGCGTCGCCGCCCGGCTCGGCATCGCGTTCTACGTCATGAACCTCGAGCGCGAGTTCGCGGCGGGCGTGATCGAGCCGTTCATCGCCGCGTACCTCGGCGGCGAGACGCCCAGCCCGTGCGTGGACTGCAACAGCTACGTCAAGTTCGGGGCGCTGCTGGGGCGGGCGCGCCACCTGTACGACTGCGAGGCGGTCGCCACCGGCCATTACGCGCGCCGCGTGGTCGTGGACACGCCCGACGGCCCGCGAGCGACCCTCGCCCGGGCCGCCGACACGGACAAGGACCAGACGTACTTCCTGTACGGCCTGCGCCAGGAGCAGCTGTGGCACAGCCGGTTCCCGCTGGGCGACCTGACGAAGCCCGAGGTGCGCGACATCGCGCGCGGCCTGGGCCTGGTGACCGCGGACAAGCCCGAGAGCCAGGAGATCTGCTTCGTGCCCGGCGGCGACTACCGCGCCGAGCTGCGGACGCGCGGCGGCTGGGTGCCGCGGCCCGGTCCCGTGCTGGACGCGGACGGCCGCAGGGTGGGGGAGCACGAGGGAGCCGCCGGGTACACGGTGGGCCAGCGCAAGGGGCTCAACGTGGCGCTCGGCGAGCCGCGCTACGTGTCGCGCATCGACCCCGCGACCAACGCCATCGTCCTCGGGCGGCGCGAGGACCTCGAGACCCGCGAGATCCCGCTCGACGGCGGCACGTTCGTCGCC
>CAYJOH010000360.1:0-3212 GCA_964371685.1 uncultured Anaerolineaceae bacterium | reverse complement strand
GAGCAGGTGCTCCGCCTGGAGACGGGCGGCGTGGAGCGTGACGTCGGCGCTGACACCCGGGTGCCCGTCGCGGTCCGCGCCGATCCACGACCCGAACCGGAGCACCGCCGGGGCGACGACCGGGCGGGTCCCGCTGCGACCCGCGTCGGCGGCAAGGGCCTGTCCGCCCGCCGCGCCCTCCTCCAGCGCCTCGATCAGCGCCCGGTCGAGCGCCCGCTGGAAGCCGGGCACGGCCGTGAACAGCGTCTCGTCGAAGATCGCGAGCGCGGACCGGACCTCGTCGAGCGGCGTCGGCGTGACCGCGCGCAGGTCGCCGGTGTGCCACAGGATCGTGATCTCCTCGCGCAGCCGACGGCGGAGGTCGGCGTCCTCGTCCGGGGTCGCGAGGGGGTCGTCGAGCTCGTCCAGCAGCCGCCGGACGCGCCGCAGCGCGACCAGCAGCGTACGCCGGCGGGCCTCGGTGGGATGGGCCGTGAGCACGGGATGGACCCGCAGGCCGCGGACCATCGCCCCCACCGTCGCAGGCCCGTGGTCCGCCGCGAGGCCGGCGATCGCCTCGCCGATGGAGTCGTCGATCGGGCGGCCCCGGGCCCGCCGGGCGCGCGTCCGGAGCACGCGGATCCGCTGCCGCTCCTCGGCCAGGTTGACGAGCTGGAAGTAGAGGGTGAACGCCTTGGCCACGGCGGCCGCATCGGCGACGTCGAGGGCGGCCACGTCGGCCGCCAGCCGCTCGCGCTCGATGTCCGGCTCGAACCGCGAGTCCGGGTCGCCGCGCCGGAGCGCGATCGTCCGCCGGCGGATCCGTTCGACCACCGCGAACAGCTCGGGCCCGGCCTGTTCCGCGATCACCTGGCCGAGCAGCGCGCCCAGCAGCCGGACCTCGCGCGCCAGCGGGTCGCGCGCCCGCCCGATCCCGATCCCGGGCGGCTCGGCGGCGACGGCCGGAAAGCGCGCGCCACCGGGGCGGCCGGGCGGACGACGCGTGGGCTGGTCGGGTTCGGTCACGCCCACAGGATCGCCGACCGGCGGACCGCTCGTCACGCGTCGGAGGGTTACGGTTCGACTGCAAGGGCACCGTCGCGCTACCTCGCCGCAACCGACGATGGTTACGGCGGCGCCTAGGCTTGTACTGTGATCGCGATGTCGATGACCGAAGGCATGGATACCACCGCGCGCGACCCCCTCGCCGAGCTCCGCTTCCTGCGCGAGATCCTCCGGCTGGCCACCACGGCCGGCACGTGGGAGGAGCTGCTGGAGAGCGTCGTGGACGGCACGCGGGACGCGCTGGACGCCAGCGTGTCCTCGCTGTACCTGCTCGACCGCGACGGCGCGGACCTCACGCTCGCCGCCACCAACGGCCTCGATCGCTACCAGATCGGCCGGGCCAAGGTGCCGTTCGGGGAGGGGATCACCGGGAGCGTCGCCGCCAGCCGCGAGCCCATGGTCATCCCGTCGGTCCGCGACGAGCCGCGGTTCCTGTGGGTCCGCGGCATCGACCAGCGGCGCTTCGTCGCCTCGATGCTGTCCGTGCCTCTCACCTGGCACGACCAGGTCGTCGGCGTGCTCAACGTCCAGACCGAGCAGCCCCGGGACTTCACCGAGTCGGACGTCGCCCAGCTGTCGGCGGTCGCCGACCTGCTGGCGGGGATCGTGGAGAAGGGGCGGCTCCAGCGCGAGGCCGAGGCCCAGGTGGAGCAGCTCAAGGCCCTCGACCACGCGCGCAACGAGCTGATCGCCCTGGTGACCCACGAGCTGCGCGCGCCGCTGGCCGTGGTCCGGGCATACACGGACCTCCTGAGCGAGGAGCCGCCGCTCGACGGGCGCTCGTCGCGGGACCCGGAGCGGCGGGCGACGCGCGCCGCATGGCACACCGGCACGCTGGACCAGATCGACCGGCTCAACCGCCTCGTGGACTCGATCCTGGAGTCCGTCCGCGTGGTCCCGGACTCGCCCGCGGACATGCGGACGATCGACCTCCGGGCCACGATCGAGGAGCTGGTCGAGGAGCTGCGGCCGCTGCTCCACCGCCACCGGACGGTGCTCGAGCCGTCGCCCCGGCTGCACGCGGTGGCGGACCGCGGGCGGCTGCGCAAGGTGCTGGAGCACCTGGTCGAGAACGCGGTCAAGTACGCGCCGCCCGACACGCGGGTCGCGATCGCGTGGGCGCTCGTCGAAGGGATCGTCCGGATCGCGATCACCGACGAGGGCCCGGGGATCCCCGAGGAGTGGCGCGAGCGGATCTTCGAGCCCTATGCCCGGCGCGAGACGCAGACGGCGCGAGGGTCGGGGATCGGGCTCTACGCCGCCCGGCGGCTCGCGGAGTCCATGGGGGCCCGGCTGTGGTGCGAGCCCGCGCCCGCTGGCGGGGCGAGGTTCGTGCTCGCGCTGCCGGCCGCGGTGGCCGTCTGATGTCCGGCTCGCGACGGGACCCGGCCCGGGGCCCTCGCCACCTGGGGCCTGCCCTTGGCCCTCGCCACGCGGGGCCCGCCCAAGGCCCTCGCCCAGGAAGGAGTCATTCCGCATGATTGGTACGAGGCCCCTGCGGATCCTCGTCGTGGACGACGATCCCGCGATGGTGGGGGCGATCACGGCGCTCGTGGGCACCGAGGGCCACCAGGTCATCACCGCCTACGACGGCCTGACGGCCGTCAAGCGCTTCCGCGAGGACCGCCCCGACCTCGTCCTGCTGGACCTCGCGATGCCCGGGCCCGACGGGTTCACCGTCATCGGCCAGCTGCGCGCGACCGGCAACGTGCCCGTGCTCGTGGTGTCCGGCGAGAGCGCGGAGGCGGCGAAGGTCAAGGCGCTGGGCATCGGCGCGGACGACTACCTGGTCAAGCCGTTTGGCAAGCAGGAGCTGCTGGCCCGGATCTCCGCGGTCATGCGCCGCGTGGACCTGGCGACGACCGGGCGCGCGACGGGCGAGGGGAGCCCGGGCACGCTCGCGGCCGGGTCGCTGACCCTCGAGCCGCCGCGCCACGAGGCCCGCGTGGGCGCGATCCTGCTCAACCTCACGCCGACCGAGTTCCGGCTGCTCGAGGCGCTCGTCCGCGCGGGCGGCGACCTGGTCGCCCATCACCGCCTCGAGCGCGCCGGCTGGCCCGCCGAGCCGGACCCCGACCTGCTGTGGCTCAAGCCGCACCTCGCCCGCCTGCGCTCGAAGCTGGAGGCCGCGGGTGGCCCGCGGATCGTGGCGGTGCGCTCCGTTGGCT
>CAYJOH010000359.1:0-3213 GCA_964371685.1 uncultured Anaerolineaceae bacterium | reverse complement strand
GACGTGTACCTGCTGGCCGCCGGCCGGCTCGGCGTGGCGCCGGCGCGCTGCCTGGTCGTGGAGGACTCGCTCAACGGCGTGCGTGCCGGCCGGGCCGCGGGAATGACCGTGGTGCTGGTACCCAATGCCAGCGTCCCGCCGGACGCGGCGGCGCTCGAGCTGGCGGACCTCGTGGTCGTGCGCCTCGCGGACCTCGACCCCGACGCGATCCCGGCCTGACGCGATCCCGGCCTGACGCGCGGGCCCGCCGGCGCCATACTCCGCCCGTGGTCGCCCCGCAGGCGGTCGGTCCCGTCCACCGGCCCTTCCGCGTTGGTCTCGTCCGGGCGTTCTGCGCCGTCGCCGTGCGGCTGATCCTGCGCCTGCGCGTCGAGGGCCGCGAGAACCTCGCCACCGGCCCCGCCATCTACTGCGCGAACCACCTCAACTGGACGGATCCGATCGTGATCCTCGCGGCCCTGCCGGGGCACCCGAAGCTGGCCATGTTCGGTCCCAAGGAGGCCGACATGACGCAGGGCGGCCGCAACCGCCTGATCGCGTGGGCGGGCTTCGGCATCCCGTACCGCCCGGACAAGAACGACCTGATCGAGACCACTCGTCGCGTCCAGCGCGTGTTCGCCGACGGGTGGGTGATGTTCATCTTCGGCGAGGGGCGCATCCACCGCGGCGAGCGCGAGCTGCTGCCGCTCGCGGACGGCACCGCCTACTTCGCGTTGCGCGGTCGCGTGCCGATCATCCCGATCGCCATCAACGGCACCAGCTGGCTCGGCTTTCGCCGCGTGGTCCGGGTCCGGGTGGGGGAGGCGATCCGGCCCGAGGGCCGCCCGACCCGCGAGAACGTGGAGGCGATGACGGCCCGCACGGCTGCCGCGCTGCAGGCGATGGTCGCGGACTTCCCGGACCGCCAGGAGCCCGGACCCTTCGGCCGCTGGCTGACCGAGCGCTTCAACGACTGGCCGGAGGGCGCCCGGCCGGCCCTCGGCGAGGGCGACGCGGCGGGCACGGAGCAACGGGCCGCGGGCTGATGCCCGGGTGTGGCATCCTGCTGGCGATCACCAGCGCGACCAGGAGAACCCGTGGGAGCCACCGGCCTCGCCGCCGACACTGCCGAGTACCGAACCCGCCTCGCGGACCAGCCAGACGCCCAGATCGACGCATGGACGGCGGAGCTGATGCGCGACATCGCCATCCGGCGCGGCGTCGTCCGGGTGGTCGAGGACTTCCGCAAGGCCGCGAAGCTCAGCGAGCGTGAATTCGAACGGGTGTTCGCTTCCGGCGGCGGGCCGCCGGCCACGCTCGGCCACGATGCCCAGGGACGGCTGATGGTCCCGGCGGTGGCGCTGTGGGCCCTCGTCCCCGGCGTCCGATCGCAGGTAGCGGACGGCCGGGAGCGGCTGATCGAGTACCTGGTCGAGAACTTCGACGAGATCGTCTACGTCTGACGACCCGGCCCTTCGCGTCCGGCGCCGCCGGTATCGACAGGCCACCCCCCGCACCGTCCCGGCTCCCGTCCGCCTCGCGGGCGCACTCCGGCTCGTCCACCCGTTCCCGTCGGGACTCGACGGGCTGGTCGTGGCGTTGGTCGCGCTGGTGGCCGGCGCCACGCTGCCGCTGGCCGCCGTGCTCGGGCTCTCGATGACGCTGCTCCAGTTCGCGATCGGCGCCCTCAACGACGTCGTGGACGCCCCCCGGGACGTCGCCCGGGTGCCGGCCAAGCCGATCCCCGCCGGGACCGTGCCCCTCGCGACCGCGCGGGCCGTTGTCGCGGGCTGCGCCGGCGGCGGGCTGCTGCTCGCGTTCACCGGGGGCCCGGGGCTCGTCGCCCTCGCGCTCGTCGTGCTCGTCATCGGCGCCGCCTACGACCTCTGGGCGAAGGGCACGACGCTGTCCTGGCTACCGCTCGCGGTGGGCATCCCGCTGCTGCCGGTGTACGGGTGGTTCGGCGCCACCGGCGGGCTGCCGGGGGTGTTCCTCGTCCTCGTGCCCGCCGCCGCCAACGCGGGCACGGCGCTCGCGATCGCCAACGCGGTCGTGGACGTGGAGCGGGACGAGGCGGCGGGCGTCGGCTCGATCGCGATCGCCCTCGGCCCGTGGCGGGCGGCCATGCTCGTCCTCGCGCTCCACGCGGTGGTGGCCGCGCTGGCCGCCGGGACCGCCGCGGTCCTCGGCGCGCCGGCGGGCTGGCTGGCGGCGGTGCTGGTGGCGGCCGCGGCGCCGCTGGGCGGGGCGGTACTCGGCCTGGTGGCCACGCAGCGGGAGGGCCCGGCGCTGCGCGAGCTCGCCTGGGAGATCCAGGCGGTCGGGACGGGGCTGCTGGCCGTGGCCTGGCTGGTCGCCCTGAGCGCGTCCGAGGGCGGGGTGCCGGCCGGCTGAGCCGCAGCGGGGGCCTGCCGGAGCACGGAATCGTGCGTGGTGCGTGCGTGCCCACGACCCTCGTCAGGGGTCGCCGCGCCGGACGTACCCCTAACGCCCCGGGTGCCGCGGTCGTTACCTTGGTCACAGACACCCGCGTCCACGAGGTTCCATTGCCCATGTTCGACCTGACCCGCCACCTCCGCGGCCTGGCCATCGCCGCCGTCGTCCTCGTGCTGTCCGCCGGGGCCGTGTTCGCCGGCGCCGCCGGATCGTTCGCCCCCGCCTCGGCGCCCCAGACCCTCGAGGAGCCCGCGACCGACGATCCCGGCGACACCCCCGAGACCGTCGACCCGGCCGAGGGCACCGAGGACGGCGAGGAGGCCGCCGACGAGGCCGAGGATGCGACCGCCGGGGACACCCACGGCGGCCTCGTGTCCGAGGCGGCACAGATGGAGACGCCCGAAGGGTTCGCCAACCACGGCGAGTTCGTGTCCTGCGTCGCCAAGCTCAACCGGGGCCAGTGGGGCGGTGGTGCGCCGGCCGTGCCGGTGGTCCTCGCCGACCTGACGCCCGAGGCGTGCGCGGCCCTCGCCGAGGAGGCCGCCGCCGCCAAGGCAGCCGCCAAGGCCGAGCGCGAAGCCGCACGAGAGGCTGCCAAGGCCGAGCGGGACGCCGCCAAGGCCGAGCGCGCCGCGGCCCGCGCCGCCGCCAAGGCCGCCCGCGAGGCCGCCAGGGCCGGCCGCGGGGGCTGACGCCGCGCGATCGAACGCACGGAAGCGGGGGCCGGCGGGGGCGGGGGGGTGATTTTGGGGGGGGGGGGGGGGGGGGGCGGGCGGGGGGGCCGGCGGGGGGGGGGGG
>CAYJOH010000358.1:0-3238 GCA_964371685.1 uncultured Anaerolineaceae bacterium | reverse complement strand
GGGCCCGGCTGTACGGCCCGCGGTCCTGGCCGACGACCAGGCGGCTCGTCCCGTCGATGCCGGCGGCGGCGAACTGGTCCACGACCTGCGGCGGCACGCCGGCGGCCGCGACCTGGGTCGGGATCTCGGCGGTCAGCCGGTTGGCGAACACCGTGCCGATGAGCGCCAGGCCGACGGAGCCGCCGATCTGCCGGAAGAACGTCAGGTTCGAGGTCGCCACGCCCAGCGCCCGCATCGGCACCGCGTTCTGGACGATGATCGTGAACACGGACAGCGTGGGCCCGATGCCGAAGCCGGTCACGAACATCCACGCCCACAGGACGGGCAGCGGGGTGTCCGCGCGGATGTTGGTCATCAGCAGCAGGCCGACGGCCATGATCGCGAGCCCGCCGATGACGATCGACTTGTAGCGGCCGGTCCGGGACACGAGGTAGCCCGCGCCCATCGAGCTGACGATCAGGCCGGCCAGGAGCGCCAGCGAGTAGAGCCCCGAGTTGGTCGGCGTGGCGCCCTGGACGAACTGGAACCACTGCGGGAGGAACACCGCCGCCCCGAAGAAGCCGACGCTGATCAGGAACGTGGCCACGATCGACGACGCGTAGGTCCGGTCCTTCCACAGGTCGAGCGGGACGATCGGCTCCTTCGCCCTCGACTCCACGAGCACGAACACCGCGCCCAGCACGAGGCCGATCAGGATCAGGCCGCCGACCTCGAACGCCGCCCAGTCCGCGGTCTGCTTGTTGGTCAGGCCGATGAGCAGGGAGCCGACGGCGAACGTGAACACGGCCGCCCCGAGGTAGTCGAGGTTGCGCGACGCGTCGGGCCGCCGGACGGTCGGCAGCAGCCGCCAGATGACGGCCAGCGCCACGACCCCGATCGGCAGGTTGACGTAGAAGATCCAGTGCCAGCTGATCTGCTCGGTCAGGAACCCGCCCAGCAGCGGGCCGATGACGGAGCTGAGGCCGAACACGGCGCCGAACAGGCCCTGGTACTTGCCGCGCTCGGCGGGCGTGAACAGGTCGCCGATGACCGCGAGCGAGATCGGGAACAGGGCGCCCGCGCCGAGGCCCTGGACGCCCCGGAAGATGATCAGCTGGGTCATGTCCTGGCTCAGGCCGGACAGCGCGGAGCCCGCCAGGAACAGCCCGATGCCGATCATCAGCAGCGGCTTGCGCCCGTAGAGGTCGGACAGCTTGCCGTAGAACGGCACCGAGATCGTGGACGTCAGCAGGTAGATCGTGATCGTCCAGGTCAGCAGCGACTGGCCGCCGAGCTCGGTGACGATGGTGGGCAGGGCGACGCTGACGATGGTCTGGTCGAGGGCGCCGAGGAACAGCCCCAGCAGCACCGCGAACAGGATCTCCATCTTCGCGCGGTGGGACAGGTCGAGGGCGCCGAGGCCGTGGGCCGGCGCCTCGTCGATGTGGACGGAATCCAAGAGAGGTCCTTTCGTCGGTTTCAGGAGCCGGCCGGGCCGGCGGGGGACGCAGCCTCGCGCGAGGCGGGGACGTGGTCGTGGCGGGCGAGGACGGCATAGCGCTCGGGTGACGCCTCGAGCTCCTCGGTCACGGCACGACGGAGGTCGTCGGCCGCGGCGTGGACTCGGGCGAGTGCGTCGCCGTCGAGCCGCGCCAGGGCGGCGGCCATGATGTCGCTCTTGACGAGCTCGGCCTCGTCCACGAGGTCGAGGCCGGTCGCGGTGGGCCGGACGAGGACCACGCGACGGTCATCGGGGACGCGGTCGCGCTCCACGAGCCCGCGCTCCTCCATCCGGTCGATGATCCCCGTGGCGCTGGACATGGAGACGTCGAGGATCTCCGCCAGGCGGCCCATCGGCATCGCGTCGTGGTGGCGCAGGAGCGTCAGGACGTGGAAATGCGTCATGCTGATCCCCAGCCGGACCATCCGCTGGGAGCCTGCGCAGCGCAGGGAGCCGAGGGCGCGTCCGAGGTCGGCCAGGACCGTCTCGACGGCATGCCCCCGCCCGATGGCGTCGGCGGATTGGATCTTGGTTTGCATGGTACGAAGTATTTAGCCGAAACGAACAGTTCTGTCAACCCCAACTGTTCGTGACACACGGAGGATGCCGGTGCGGTTCGCGCTGATGATCGAGGCCCAGCAGGGACTCAGCTACGCGGAGCAGCTCGCCGTGGCGCGCCGTGCCGAGGCCGCGGGCTTCGAGGCGATGTTCCGCTCCGACCACTACGAGAGCTTCCCGGGCGGCTCGGACGCGGCGACGACCGACGCCTGGGCCGTGCTCGCGGGCCTGGCCCGGGAGACCGAGCGGATCGGCCTCGGGGTCCTGGTGTCGCCCGTCGGGTTCCGGGCGCCGGGCAACCTGGCCAAGGTCGCGATCACCGTGGACGAGATGAGTGGTGGCCGGATCGAGGTCGGCGTGGGCGCCGGCTGGCACGACGGCGAGCATCGGCGCCACGGCTTCCCGTTCCCCGAGATTGGCGAGCGGGCGGAGCGGCTCGAGGAGACGCTCGAGATCCTGCACGGGCTGTGGGAGGGCGCGGACGGCTGGTCGTTCCTCGGCCGCCACTACGCGGTGGAGGACGCGCGGTTCCGGCCGCGGCCGGGCTCCTACCCGGGGCGCGAGGGCCGGCCGCGGATCCTCGTGGGCGGGTCCGGCACGCCGCGCTCGTACCGCATCGCCGCCCGCTGGGCGGACGAGTTCAACCTGTCGTCGGCGAGCCCGCAGGTGGCGGCCCAGCGGTACGCGGCGCTGGTGGACGCGCTGCGGGCCGCCGGACGCGACCCGTCGACGCTGACCCGCTCGGCGATGGTGGGGACGCTGATCGGCCGCAACCGGGACGAGGTGCGGCGGCGCGAGGCGGACCTGCTGGCCGCGTTCGGGGAGACCGGCGATGGCGAGGCGTGGTTCGAGCCGCGGCGCGCCCGCTGGATCCACGGCACGCCGGACGAGGCCCGCGCCTCGGTCGCCCGCTACGCGGAGGCCGGGGCCGAGCGGATCATGCTCCAGGTGTTCCTGCCCCGGGACCTCGAGATCATCGACCTTATCGCCGAGGCGCTGTTCGGCTGAGGCGTCGGGCCGATCGGGTCGAGGCCGGGACCCGTGACGCGCCGGCTGGCGGTGGCTCAGGCGTCCGGGCTGTCGGCGACCTCGGCTGCGCGGAGGTAGCGCGGGTCGTCGCGGCGGATCGGGTCGGGGTTCGTGCCCCGGGCCCGGGCGATCTCGAGCGTGAGCAGCTGGAGCGGGGCGGCCGTGCCGAGC
>CAYJOH010000357.1:0-3239 GCA_964371685.1 uncultured Anaerolineaceae bacterium | reverse complement strand
CTCGTGTCCTGGACCGCACCCGGCAACAACGGCGGCTCGGCGATCACGGCCTACACCGTCACGGCCGATCCCGGCGGGGCGGGCTGCGGCACGACCGGTGCCCTGAGCTGCACGGTCACCGGGCTCGCCAACGGCACTCCGTACACGTTCACCGTCAGCGCCACGAACGCGCTGGGGACGGGTCCCGCGTCCGCGCCGTCCGCTGCCGTCACGCCCTCGATCCCGCCGACGGCCTCGATCACGGCCCTCCCGCTGTGGGTGTCCACGCCCACGGTCGCGCTCGGCTGGGCCGCCACGCCGGGCACGTTCCCTGTCGCCTCGTGGGACGTCCGCTACCGGCGGGCCGCGTGGAAGGGCAACTTCGGCGCCCTCGCCACCTGGCGGAGCGCGACGACCGCCGCGAGCGCCTCGTTCCCGGCGTCCCCCGGCTACACGTACTGCTACTCGGTCCGGGCTCGCGACACGCTCGGCGCCACGTCGGGATGGACCGCCGAGACGTGCACGGCGGTGCCGCTCGATGACCGCTCCCTCGCCCGCTCCGGGCGCTGGACCGCGGGCACCGGGAGCGCCTACTACCGGTCGACGTACGTCAAGTCGACCACGAAGGGCGCGAAGCTCGTCCGCACGGGCGTCGTGGCCCGCCGGATCGCGATCCTGGTGACGACGTGCTCGACCTGCGGCAGCGTGCGCGTGTACTGGGGTTCGACGCTGCTGCGGACGATCAGCCTCAGGAGCGCGACCACGGTCACCCGCAAGCTCATCACCGTCACGACGTTCAGCAAGGCGCGCAGCGGGACGCTCACGATCAAGGTCTACTCGAGCGGCAAGAAGGTGATCATCGACGGGGTCGCGATCCGCCGGACGTGAGCGGCGGGGCCACCCGAGCGCGACGCCATCCGAGCGGACGCGGCTGCGGTCGCCGGTGGTTGCCGGGGGTCGCTGGGGTGCGGGCGGCCGTCAGCCGGCCTTCGGCGCGCCCCCCGTGAGGCCGAGGACCCAGCGCATGCACTTGTGCCCGAAGTCGGCGGTCGGGTCGAACATCAGCGGGCAGCCGCCCACGATCACCGTCATCCCCGCCTTCCGTCCGGCCACGGCCGCGGCGGGGGACACGCTGCCGCCGGCGAAGGAGCGGTGCATCCAGACCCGGCGGATGCCCAATCGCTCGCAGTCCGCGACCACGTTCTCGGCGGCGGCCGGGGTCGTCGCGATGACGACGGCATCGACGCCGCCCGGGATCGACGCCAGGTCGTGGTAGCAGGCGTCGCCCTCGACCCGGTCGGCGTTGGGGTTGACCGCGAACACCTCGTACCCGCGGTCGCGCAGCCGCTGGTAGACGATGTTGCCCCCGTGTCCGGCGGCCTCCCGCGACACGCCCGCCACGGCGATCCGCCGCTGGGCCAGGAAGTCGCTCACCGCCTCCGATACCGTCGCCATCGTCCCGTCCCTTCCTCGCCGCGCGCGCCGACCTCGGCCGCCCCTCGGCCACGAGACCCTACGCGGCGGCGACCGGTCGCGGACAGGGCCACTGGTCGCCTGGGATCAGGCAACCCTGACGACGTGCCGGCCCCTCGCCCGACGGGTCAGCCCGGCCCGCCGCCCTCGGCCGGCGGCCGTGCGGCGATCCCTTGCCACAGGGCGTCGAGCACCGACTCGAGCCAGGCATCGTCGTCCGGCCGGCCGGCCAGGTGGCGGGCGAAGAGCGCCCCGGCGACGAGCTGGACCACGAGGTCGAGCTGGACGTCGGCGCGAATCTCGCCGCGCTCCACACCGCGTCGCAGGATGCCGGCGGCGACCGCCAGCCGCGGCCCGATGACGGCCGCCCGGAACAGCTCGATCAGCGCGGGCTCGTCCCGCTCCTTGACCAGCAGCGTGCCGATCATCGAGAACCCCACGCCGTCACGGCGGATCACGCCGAAGGTCTGAGCGACGAACGCGCGCAGGTCGCCGCGCGTGCTCCCGGTGTCGGCGGGCGGCTCGAGCGAGGCGGCGATGGACGAGATCGCCGCCACCACGAGCTCGCGCTTGCCCGGGTAGCGGCGGTAGATCGTCGTCTTGCCCACGCCGGCGGCGGCCGCGACGCCCTCCACCGACATCGCGTCGTAGCCCTGCTCGACGAGCAGGCGCAGCGCCGTGTCGAGGATGGCCCGGTCGGCCGCCGGGTCGCGCGGCCGGCCGGGTGGGCGGGGCGACGTGGGTGCGCGCATCGGTCGAAACCGTAGCAGCCCCACGGGGTCCGGGCTCAGGCTGCAGGCATCGGCGCGCGGGCCGCCGGACGAGGCCGCGACTGGAGCGCCAGGCGCGCGATGCCGACGGCGACCAGCGCCAGGCCCGCGATGGCGAACCCGGCGAGGGCGATGGCCATGTCGCCCAGCGTCGTGCCGCCGATGAGCACGTCCCGGGTGCCCTCGACGAGGTACCGCAGGGGCGCGATCGGCTCCGCCCAGCGGACGACGTCGGGCGCGAACGCCGCCGGGTACGTGGCCCCCGAGACCGGCTGCTGCAGGAACAGCGCGACCACGCCGAGCACCGCGCCCAGCGCCGCGCCGAACGTCCGGACGGTGCCGAGCAGCAGCCAGGTGATCGCCGTGAGCGCCAGCCACATCAGGGCGAACAGGCCCACGAGGTCAAGGTCCCAGCGCCAGGTGAACAGCGCGACGTCGATGGCGACGACCGCCGCCGCGACGGCCGCCACGCCGCTGGCGAGCAGCGCCTCGGCCACGCCGGTCCGTGCCGCCCCCGCCGTCCCGCGGACGTGGTCCCCAGCGCGGGACAGGAGCACCGCGAAGGCGACGCCGGCGATCCACAGCGGGAGGAGCAGGAAGCCTGGCAGGGTGGCGAAGCGGAAGTCCGGGGTCGTCGCGACGGTGTCCGCGGCGACGGTGACGAGCGGCAGCGTGGGTGCCCCCGCCAGCTGGCCCGGCAACGATGCGTTGAGGGTCGCCGCCAGCGAGCTCGCGAGGCTCGCGGTGAAGCTGTTGGTGAACGGGTCGTTGGCGTCGCTGCGGACGACGGTGAGCTCGACGCCCGCGCCCGTCCTGAGCCGCGCCGTGGCGTCGGCCGGGACCACGAGACCGCCGCCGACCTCGCGCCTGAGGACCGCGTCGCGCAGCGCAGCCGCGGTGGGGTAGGTCACGACCTCGGCGCCCAGGCGCTCCTGCAGCCCGCCGACGAGCTGCGGGCCGATGGACGCCGGGGCTTCGGGGGTCGTCACGCCGGCGTCGAGCACGACGGCGCCGAAG
>CAYJOH010000356.1:1203-3261 GCA_964371685.1 uncultured Anaerolineaceae bacterium | reverse complement strand
CTCCTGCATCGCGCGCCACTTGCGCTCCAGGCCGGCGCGGCGCAGCGACAGGACCACGTGGCCCTCGGGCGACTCCGGCTGGAGCACGTACACGAGGACGACGTCCCCGATGCTGAGCTGCGGCTGGGTCTCCGCGTGGCGCCCGTAGAGCTCGCGGTTGCTGACCACGCCCTCGGACTTGGCGCCGATGTCGACCAGGATCTCGTCCTTGTCGATCCGCACGACGGCGCCCTCGACGACGTCGCCGTGCTTGAAGCTCTTGATGTCCGAGTCCTGCTCCGCGAGCAGCTCCTCCATCGTGGTCGGCTCGGGGCCGGCAGGTCGCGCCGCCGGCGCGGGTACCTCGTCCTCGGGCTCGATCTCCGCTGCGGGCGGGGCGTCTGCCGCCTCGTCCTCCATCTCCGCGGCGGGCGCGGCCTCGGCGGCCACGTCCTCGATGGGAGCGCTCGGCTCCGGGCTGGTCTCGGGTGCGACGGGCTCGTCCGCGACGGCGATCGCCGCGACGGTCTCCTCGGACGCCGGGGTGGCGCTGGAGGCGACGGCCTCCGGTGCCGGCGCGGTCCCGTCCTGCTGCTCTTCGGTCAAGGTGATCCAGTCTCCTATCGTGGATTTCGCCCAGGAATCACGAACGGCCGCGAGGCGCGCTCGGGGCCGTCTGGAGAGGGAGGATGGATCGTGGGTGACCTTGGCCGGCGGTCCGCTCCTTCGATTGACGAGACCTGAACGTGCTCTTCAGCTGTCCGTGCCCGTAGGCGCGGGAGAGTCTAGCACGCGGGCATCCGCGGGTACAATCGCCAGCCGTGCCCGAGCTGCCCGATCTCGACGTCGTCGCCGACGCGCTCCATGCGGCCCTCGCGGACCGACCGGTCGCGTCCGCCAGGGCCGTCATGCCGCTGGCCGTCCGTGGCACGCCGGCCGAGCTCGAGGCGCTCGCGGGCCAGCGGGTCTCGCGCGTCGCGCGCGTGGGCAAGTTCCTGGACCTCCGGCTGGAGCGCGACCGGGTGGTCGTGAACCCGATGCTCACCGGCCGGTTCCAGCTCGCCGGGCGAGGCGAGAAGGCGCCATCCGGGGTCGCGGTGGAGCTGTCATTCGGGCCGCGTGACGGCGGGCCGCCACCCGATGCGGCGGGCTGGACGAGCGGCGCCGCGTGGCTGCCGCCGGACGACACCCCGGTCGTCGTGCGCTACCGCGACCCGACGCAGATGGGCAAGGTCTACCTGCTGCCGGCGGGCGTGGAGCGCCCGATCCCGGGCATGGGGCCCGGCGAGATGGGCCCCGACGCGCTGGACCCGGCGCTGACGCTCGACGAGTGGCGGGCCCGGATCCGGAAGCACCCAGGCGAGCTCAAGAACCTGCTGCGCAACCAGGCGTTCGTGGCAGGGATCGGCAACGCGTACTCGGACGAGATCCTGCACGCGGCGCGGCTGCTGCCGTTCCGGAAGCGGTCGTCGCTCGCCGCCGAGGAGGTCGACCAGCTGTACACGGCGGTGCAAGCGACGCTCGAGGACGCCGTCCGGCTGCTGCGCGAGCGCGTACCGCCGACGTTCGAGAAGCAGGTCCGTGACCATCTCGCGGTGCACAACCGCGGAGGCGAGGCCTGCCCGCGGTGCGGCACCCGGATCACCCAGGTCACGGCCGGCGGGTTTCCGACCGGGTACTGCCGCGGCTGCCAGCGCTGACCGCGGGGTCGGCGGCTCGGCTGCTCGCCGTCGCAAGGCGCCGGCACCCGGCCGGCGAACGCCCGTCAGGGAATCGCGAGCACCTGCCCCGGGCGGATCACGTTGCTGGTGAGCCCGTTGGCGGCCTTGATGGCCTTGACCGTGGTGCCGAACGTCGCGGCGATCCCGCTCAGCGTGTCACCGGACCTGACGGTGTAGCGCCGGGCGGCAGGCGTCGCGGTCGGGGCGGGTGAGGGGCTGGTCGTGGCGGACGCGCTTGCCGAGGGGCTCGCGGACGGGGATGCGCCCACGGAGGCCGTGGGCGTCGCGGTTGCGGTCGCGGTGGGGGCAGGTGACGGGGTCGCGGCGGTGGACGCGGATGGCGACGCCGCGACGCCGC
>CAYJOH010000356.1:750-1193 GCA_964371685.1 uncultured Anaerolineaceae bacterium | reverse complement strand
GGGGCGCGGGGGGCGCGGCGGGGCCGGGTCTGGGCCCCGCCGCCCCGCCGCTCGTGGAGGCGCCCGGCGACGGGCTGCCCGACGCGGGTGGGGCCGTGGTGCGGGCCACGACGAGCACGAGGAAGGCGAGCACCATCAGCCCCACCAGGAGCGCCTGGCCGCCGGTCCGCGCGGTGCCGCCGGCGAGCGGCGCGAGGCCGCGGGACGGCTCGAGCAGGATCGGGGCGCTGCGGGTATCCGGCCACAGGTCCGCGCGCCCGTGAGCGTCCGCCTCCACGCCCGCGCCCGGCGCACCCGTCGCCGCCGTCGGCGGGCTGGCGGCGAGAGGCGGCGGCGATCCCGCCTCCTTCGCCGGCATGATGATGGTGTTCGCGGTGCTGTGCTGGGTCGCCGCCCTGTTCATCCCGCGCACCGGCGAGGGTGCCCCGGACCTCGTCATCAAT
>CAYJOH010000356.1:0-740 GCA_964371685.1 uncultured Anaerolineaceae bacterium | reverse complement strand
CGCCCGCGCCCGGCGCACCCGTCGCCGCCGTCCGCGGGCAGGCGGCGAGGTACGTGGCGCACGTCCGGTGGGCGGCGGCGAGGCACAGGGAGCGCTGCTTCGCGATCGCGAGCGCCGCCGCCGGCTCCACCGCCGCGCAGCGGTGCTCGCGCGCGGCATGCGCGCTGCGCCAGGGTCCCGACGCGTCGCGCAGGTACGGGCACACCTCGGCCACCACTGACGCCGGGCGTCGCCTGGTGGTCGTGGCGTGCGTCTCCGGATCCGCGACGCTCGAGCTGGCCGGTTCCTCGCCGGTGGCGGTCATCGCCGAGGAGGATACCCCGCGGGCTGTCACAGGGCCGTTAAATGCAACAATCCCGGCGACGACCTATTTTCCCGAAAGGCTGCCCTCTCAGTATCTTCGGCGCTGGAGAGCTTAACTGCCGTGTTCGGGATGGGAACGGGTGTGGCCTCTCCGCTGGAGTCACCGGGATTGTCTGCATCTGGTAGATGACGGCTGCGTCCTGCGTCACGTGGACGCGGGCGCCGGTCTGAAGGATCACGATCTGCCGTGGGAGACCCAATCTCCCGGCACGCTGACCCCTGGTCAGGTGCTGGTATAGAGGTCAAGCCCTCGACCATTAGTACGGCTCAGCTGCACCCCTCGCGGGGCTTCCACATGCCGCCTATCAAGCAGATGGTCTCTCTGCGGTCTTACCCGGTTAACCCGGTGGGGAACCTCATCTCGAGGCGAGCTTCGC
>CAYJOH010000355.1:0-3266 GCA_964371685.1 uncultured Anaerolineaceae bacterium | reverse complement strand
GGCACTGGTCGAATACGACGGAACGGACTTCCTGGGGTTCCAGTACCAACCGGACGCCAGGACGGTCCAGGGGGAGCTCGAGACGGCCCTCGCCACCCTCGCAGGAGGGGAGCGGGTGGTGGTCGACGGGGCGGGACGCACCGATGCCGGGGTCCACGCCACGGGCCAGGTGATCGCCTTCACCTACCGTGGCCGGCTCACGGGACCGGAGCTCCGCCGGGCGGTCAACGCCCAGCTCCCGCGGGACGTCGCGATCCGCGACGTGCGGCGGGTCCCGGACGGGTTCCACCCCCGCTATGCGGCGCGGTACCGGGAGTACCGCTACACCGTCTGGAACGGGCCGCGCAGCCCGCTCCGCGAGCGCCACGCGCTCGGGGTGCGGACCCAGCTTGACATCGCCGCCATGGCGAGCGCCGGGTCGGTCTTCGAGGGCCGGCACGACTTCTCGGCCTTCGGCGGCGGGGACCGGTCCCCGGTCCGGACCGTGCATGCGGTCCGGGTCCGGACGGCGGGCCGCCTGGTGACGATCGACGTCCGGGCGAGCGCCTTCCTCCGGGGCCAGGTGCGACGAATGGTCGCCGGCCTCCTTGAGGTCGGCCTGGGCAAGATGAACGAGGAGAGCCTCCGGGCGGCACTGGCCGCACGGGAGCCGGCACTCAACGGGGCCCTGGCCCCCGCGAAGGGCCTGTGCCTCCGGCGCGTCGTCCTCGGGCGGCGGCGACCGAGCGACGACGGAGAAGACGAGGAATGAGCGCGAAGACCTATACGCCTCGAGAGAGCGAGATCGAGCGACGCTGGTACGTCGTCGACGCGACGGACGAGACGCTCGGCCGCCTCGCGACGCGGATCGCGCGCGTCCTCGAGGGGAAGCACAAGCCCACCTATGCCGCCCACCTGGACACGGGCGACCACGTCATCGTGCTCAACGCGTCGCGGATCACCGTGACGCGGGACAAGCTCGAGTCCAAGGTCTACGCCCGCCACAGCGGCTATCCCGGCGGGTTCAAGGAGGAGACCCTCGGCCACCTCCTGGCCCGTCGTCCGGAGGAGGTCATCCGCCGGACCGTGAAGGGGATGCTGCCGCACAACCGCCTGGGAACCCAGATGCTCCGGAAGCTGAAGGTCTACGCGGGGAGCGAGCATCCCCACCAGGCCCAGAAGCCCGAGCCGCTTGCCTGATCGAGGAGCCCTGATGTCGACGCCCGCGTTCTATTGGGGCACCGGCCGCCGGAAGACGGCGGTTGCCCGCGTTCGCCTCCTCCCCGGGGAGGGGTCGATGGTCGTCAACGGCCGCACGCCCGAGGAGCACTTCGGCGGCGCGTTCGCCGAGTCCGAGCTGTTCCTCCCGTTCCGCGTGACCGGGACCGAGGGCCGCTTCAACGCGATGATCAAGGTCGAGGGCGGCGGGGTCACCGGCCAGGCCGGCGCGATCCGCCACGGCATCGCCCGCGCCCTGCTCCAGGCCGATCCCGAGGCGAACCGCGTCCCGCTGCGCCAGGCCGGCCTCCTGACCCGCGACCCGCGGATGAAGGAGCGCAAGAAGTACGGGCTGAAGCGCGCCCGCAAGGCCCCCCAGTACACCAAGCGCTAGACGCGCCCGCCGGGCGGCCCATTCCCGCGTTGGCCGGTCCGCGCGCTCGCTCACGCACGCTCAGGTGCGCTCGCTCCCGTGCTCCCGGCCGCCTTGGCCTGGACCGCCGGGCGGGCGCTCCGTCGTTTCGCGGCCCAGGTGACTGGGACCACTCGGCTCGGGTAGCCTGAGCGGGTGAACACCGCATCCCTGCGCGGACGAGACCTCGTCTCCGCCGCCGACCTGTCGGCCGAGGAGATCGGGGCGCTGTTCGCGCAGGCGAGCGCGCTGAAGGCCGAGTACCTTGCGGAGCGGCGGCACGCGGAGCCGCCGCTGGAGCGGCGGACGCTGGCGATGCTGTTCCAGAAGCCCAGCCTGCGGACGCGGGTGACGTTCGAGGCCGGGATGACCCAGCTCGGCGGCCACGCGATCTACCTGACCGAGGGCGTCGTGCTCGGCGGGCGCGAGACGGTCGGCGACGTGGCCCGCAACCTGGAGCGGTTCGTGGACGCGATCATGGCCCGGACGGGACCGCACGAGGTCGTGCTGGAGCTGGCGGCCCGGGCCGCGATCCCGGTGATCAACGGCCTGACGATCCGCGAGCACCCGTGCCAGGCGCTGGCGGACCTGTTCACGCTCCACGAGCGGTTCGGGGACCTCCGAGGGCTGCCCCTCGCGTTCGTCGGCGACGGCAACAACGTCTACCACTCGCTGGCCCTGATGGGCGCGACGCTGGCAATGGAGGTGCGCCTCGCACATCCCGCGGGCTACGGGCCCAATGAGCGGGTCGTCGCCCGGGCGCAGGAGCTCGCGGATGCCGCCGGTGGGCGTCTCGTGTTCACGGACGACCCGCGCGCGGCCGTTGACGGCGCCGCCGTCGTGTACACGGACGCCTGGACGTCGATGGGACAGGAGGCGGAGGCCGAGGAGCGTCGCGACGCCTTCGCGCCGTACCAGGTCAACCGGGACCTGCTGGTGGTGGCGCCGGATGCGGTCGTGATGCACTGTCTCCCGGCGCATCGCGGCGAGGAGATCACGTCCGACGTGATGGACGGCCCGAGGAGCATCATCTTCGAGCAGTCGGAGAACCGGCTGCACGCCCAGAAGGCGCTGCTGGTCGAGCTGCTGGCCGGCTGAGCGAGACCCACCAACCGCGGAGGCGACCGGGCGAATGAGCGGCGAGGCCCTGTACGAGCGCTACAAGGAGGCGCTGAAGCGCGGCCACGTCGCCTCGCTGCGCGGGCGGCTGGAGGATGCGCTCACCGCGTACGCGGAGGCGGCGTCCATCGCCCCGGAGCGCTCGACGCCCCACGCGAGCGCCGGGACCGCGCTGCTGCGCCGCAAGCGGCCCGCCGACGCGCTGCGTCACTACGGCGTGGCGCTCCAGCTGTCGCCGCGGGACGAGGCCGCGCTGCTCGGCCGCGCGCAGGCCTTCGCGGCGCTCGGGCGTCCCGGCGAGGCGGCCGACGCGTATGACGCCCTGTCCGAGGCCCGGCTGGCCGGCGGCAAGCTCGCGGACGCCGTCGACGCCGCCCGGCGCGCTCTGGAGCTGGCCGAGGGACGCGAGCGACGGCGGACGCTCGCCCGGCTGATCGAGGAGCTGCGGGCGTCCGAGCCCGGCGAGCCGGGTCGGCTGGCATTGGAACAGGCCCTCCAGGTGCTCGACGGGATGGCGATGCCGCCGCTGGCCCAGGCG
>CAYJOH010000354.1:0-3281 GCA_964371685.1 uncultured Anaerolineaceae bacterium | reverse complement strand
GGCCGGTCAGCCCTCGAGCTCGCGGTCCAGCTGCCGCTTGATGATCACCAGGAACACCACGCTCAGGGCGATGAGCGCCAGCACCACGATCATGGCCTGGCGCCGGAACGTGCTCTCGTCCACCTTGGCGATCGCCATCGCCTGCGCCTCGTCGGCCTTGATTCGGGCGTCGGTCGAGAGGTCCGAGACCAGCTTGAGCTTGGTGGTGTGGACCGCGGCCTGGGCCTGGATGAGGCTCGTCCTGGCCTGGGCGAGGCCGACCTCGGCGTCCGCGGTGATCATCCCCAGGCGTGCCGCGTCCTCGATCCGCAGCCCGGCCGTCTCGTAGGCGCCCTCGGCGCCGCCCAGCGCGTCCGCGATCCCCTGCACCTGGGCGTAGATCTGCGAGTCCGGGTGGTGGCAGGTGTCGCAGCGCCTGTCGGCCTCGTTGGCGAACCGGTCGATCTCCAGGCGCAGGGTCCGGTTGGCGAGGTCGTGGCAGGTGGAGCACTCGTAGTCGGGATCCTCGGGATGGAAGAACAGCCGCGGGCCCGGCTGCGAGACGTCGTGGGTGCCGTGGCAGGTCCAGCATTTGGGTGCCGCCTGCTCGAGCTGGGCATGGCGGCTCTGCTCGTACAGCTCCTGGGTGGCGGTGTGGCACTTTCCGCACACGTCGACGACCTCCGTCGCGCGCGGCGGCTTTGCGTCGTGCGACCCGTGGCACGACGCGCAGCTCGGGGCGCGGACGTCCTGCTCCTCGAGCAGTGCCTTGCCATGGACGCTGCCGGAGTAGATCTCGAACTGGTCGGTCGGGATGCCGTACGGCTCCATCCGCCTGGCGTCGGCGTGGCAGCCCGCGCACAGCGCCGGGACGTTGAGCGGGAACACCTTGGCGTTGGGGTCGGACACCTTGCGCACGTCGTGCGAGCCGTGGCAGTCGGTGCACACGGCCACCCGCGTGTCGTTCGCGGTGGCCAGGCGCTGGCCGTGGACGCTGGACCAGTACTTCGCGTACTGGTCGGTCGGCAAGTTGTAGGGCCGCATGACCTCGACGTTGGCGTGGCAGCTGCCGCACACGCCGACGGTCTGCGCCCGGTCCGGGGAGCCGAGGAACCCGGCCTCCGTGGACATGCCCACGGTGATCTGGTCGGACCGGGGATCCCCGCCGTGGCAGTCGGCGCAGCCCACGTCCGCGCCGGCATGGACGCTGGTCTCCCATGCCGCGCTGATCTCGGCCTGCTTGTCGTTGACGGCCGAGTGGCAGTCGAAGCAGCCGTTCGCGTCGCCGGCCGGCGGGTGGGCGATGGGCGAGGGCACGGGTGGGGCGGACACGAGTGGCGCCGCGCTCGACGACGCCCCGGGCGAGGCCACGACCGTGCCGCCCGACGAGGTCGAAGCGGAGGCCGCCGCCGACTCCGCGGGCGACGCGCCCGGCTCGGCGCTGGGATCCTCCGCCGACGCCGTCACCGCCAGCCCGAACCACAGCCCTGCCGCGACCAGCGCGGTCGCCGCGAGGCGCAGGAGCCGGCGCGCAGGCGTCGCGGCCGCGGGCGTCCGGTGGCGGCGGGCGTCAGGCGACATAGCCGCGCCAGGTCAGGAACACGAGCGCCAGGACGATGAGGGTCGCGCCGCCGACGACCACCTTTCGACGGCTCGCGAGCACCTCGGGACTGCGGTCCAGGAACGGCCAGACGATGACGACGCCGAGCCCGACGATCGGCGCCAGGATGCCGATGTCCTTGGGCAGGAACTTGAGCATCTCGTAGACCGCCAGGTAGTACCACTCTGGCTTGGGGTGCCCGGCGTCGAGGATGTTCGCCGGCTCCTCGAGGCCCGCGGGGTACAGCGACGCAAGCACCACGAGCACCGCGAGCAGGACGTACCAGGCGACGAACTCGTCGAGGACGTAGTGGGGGAAGAACGGGCGCAGCGGCTCGTCGTCGGCCTCGGCCGTCCGGACCCGCGGCTCCGGCTTCTTCGGGTTGGCCAGCCCGAGCTTGTGGACGAGCACGAGGTGCACGGCGAGCATCCCGCCGAGCGCCAGGGGGAGCACCAGGACGTGGATGCCGAAGAACCGGGACATCGTGGCGCCCGACACGTCGCTGCCGCCGCGGAGCAGGAGCAGCAGCGACTCGCCGATGACCGGGACGCCGCCGGCGATCTCGGTGCCCACGACCGTCGCCCAGTACGCGCGCTGGTCCCAGGGCAGGAGGTAGCCCGTGAACCCGAAGCCCAGCGTCAGCAGCAGGAGCCCGCAGCCCACCACCCAAGTGACCTCGCGCGGAAACTTATACGCCGCCTGGAAGAACACCCGCAGCAGGTGGAGGACCACGAACAGGATCATCAGGTTGGCGGCCCAGTGGTGGAGGCTGCGGATCAGCCAGCCGAAGCTCACGTCGCTGGTGATGAACTGGACGCTCTCGTACGCCGCCTCGGGGGTGGGCTTGTAGTACAGCGCCAGCAGGGTCCCGGTCACGACCTGGATCCCGAACAGGAACAGCGCGATGCCCCCGAAGTAGAAGGTCCGGGCCGTCATCGGGATCCGGACGTGGAGCATGGCCGCCAGGACCGGCCCGAGCCGGGTGCGGTCATCGAGCCAGCGTGCCGTCCGCCGGGGGCTGCTGCCCGCGGCCTGCTCGGTGGCCATCTCAGGCCTCCGAGAGGAAGATCTGGTCGCCCTCGACCGACACGTTGAGCGGCGGCAGCGGGGCGGGCGGGGGACCCGAGATCACGGCGCCGGACGCCGCGTTGAAGCGTCCGTCGTGGCACGGGCACTGGATGGCGCCGATGAGGTCGTTCCAGGCCACGACGCAGCCGAGGTGGGTGCAGATCGCGGAGTAGGCGCGCAGGCCCTGCTCGGTGTTGACGACGATCGCGGGCGTGCTGCCCATCGCGACCACCTTGCCGCCGCCGGGCGGGATGTCGGCGGTGGTGCCGACGAGCGTCTTGCCGCCGGCCGCCGCGCGCCCGGACTTCGTCGGCACGAGGAAGCCGAGGACGGGCGTCGTCACCATCGCGATCGTCGAGACGACGGTCAGCCCGCCCAGCCAGCGAAGGAAGCGGCGCCGGCTGTGCCGGGTCACCGTCGCGTCGACCGCGGGGACGGGCGCATGCTCCATCGCTCCCTCGGGCGGCGGATGCGATCCGCCGCGGGCGAATGAGTGGTTGCGTGCCATTGTCCGGTCAACGATCCGCGGGGCAAGGTGCGGATCGATACAGATTCGATATAGGCGGGGCACGAACCGCGGCCGCGGACCCGAAGACGGGACGACGAGTCGCGGCGGGACCGAGACGCCCGCAAG
>CAYJOH010000353.1:0-3287 GCA_964371685.1 uncultured Anaerolineaceae bacterium | reverse complement strand
GGGTTGCCGTGACCGTCGTGGGAGAACATCACCGCCTCGTTCTCGAAGTCGATGACGTAGTTCTCGAGCGTGGTGGCCTGACCCGCGAGCTCCTGGAGGATGAGCTGCGCGACCGCGGTGTTGACGTCGCCCTCCGGTGACGCCGGGATCCCGACCTCGCACAGGCGCCCGGTGCCGTAGGACGGGATGATCCCGACCCGCGGATCGGTCAGCCACACCTGGTCGAAGGCGGTGAACGCGTCAAACCGGTGCTCCCGTGCGACGGACTCCAGGGCGAGCGCGAGGCGCACCGAGCGCTCGAACGACGTCGGCTCCATGTCGACCGTGTATCGCGTCCGCTCGGACGCCATGGTGGCATCGACGTCCGCCTGCGGCACCTCGTCGAACCGGATCGCGACCTTCTCCGGCTCGAGCGGCCAGACCACCGGCCCCACGCACTGGCGGAGCGTCAGGTCATCGAACATGAGGTCCGTCATGCCCTCGAAGTGGTGGCCCACGAGGGCTACCCGGGCCGTCCGCAGGCGGCGGCGCACCGCGGCGGCCTCGACCACCTCGCGGATCCGCCTCCGCCCGTCCGGGTCGTCGAACCGCGACGTGACGAGCGCGTACTCGCGCTTCGTGCGCAGCAGCACGGCCGTGAGCTCCGGCATGCCCGCCATGCCGCTGTTGAGCATCACGACATCGAAGCCGTCCTCCTCGCCCAGGCGCGCGATGTGCTGGGTGTTCCACACGAGGACGGGCGCCGTGGTGTCGAGGAGCGCGCGGGCCGGCACGAGGCCCTTCGTGTACGCGAGCTCGACCGCGACGATGAGGTCCACGTCCTCGGCGTTGAACAGCCGGGCCGCCGCGGCCGCCTGCTCCTCCTCCTCGACCAGCCCCGCATGGACGACGTCGCCATACTCCGCGAGCGCATCCGCGATCTCCTGGGCGGCGGCCGTGGCGGCGGGCCGCATGTGCCCGGTCTTGTTGTAATCGTCCTCGAGCAGCGCCATCACCAGCACGCCGATCTTCGCCTTCAGTGCCACGGTCTGTCTCCTGTGATCGCCTCGACGGCGGCTACTCGTGGGAATCCGGGCCTAGTTGCCCGCCGGCGGCGAACAGCGGCCTCAGCGTGTCGAACAGCCGGACGTAGCGGTCGTATGCCCGGTCGTACGTCGCCCGGTTGGCGGCATCGGGCTCGTAGCGCCGGTGTGCCCTGACCATCGCCGCGCCGGCAGCGGCCAGGTCCGGGAAGGCGCCCACGGCAACGCCGGCCAGCATCGCGTCGCCGCGGACGGCGGCGTCCTCACCCTCGAGCGTCACGACGGGCAGCCCGCACACATCGGCCTTGACCTGGTTCCACAGGTCGCTGCGGGCGCCACCGCCATGCGAGCGGATCTCGGACGCCACCGCCCCTGCGCTCGCCAGCAGCTCGAGGTTGCGACGGAGCATGAACGCGACGGCCTCGAGGACGGCCCGCACGAAGTGCGGCTTGCCGTGACGCAGGGTGACCCCGTAGAACACGCCACGTGCCTGCGGCTCGTACTCGGGGCTGAAGGCGCCCGCGAGGTGGGGCAGCATCAGCAGGCCCTCGGCACCGGGGGGCACCCCGGCGGCCGAGTCGGTCAGGAGGTCATACGCGACCAGGCCGTCGCGGGCGGCGCGAGCCACCTCCTCGGCCCCGAACCGGTCGCGGAACCAGGTCAGCGCCATCCCGCCCGTCGGACAGACCGGGCAGTACAGGTACCGGCCGGGGGCGGAGTGGATGTAGACAGGCGTCTGGCGCGACGAATCGCGCCCGTGACGGTCAACGGTCGCCTGGAGCGTCAGCGCGCCGCCGGTGCTCTCCGAGATCACGCCTCCACCGGCGTTCCCCACGCCAACGGCGCCCGCACCCTGGTCCATGCCGCCCGCGACCACCGGCAAGCCGGGCCGCAGCCCGAGCGTCTCCGCGGCACCCTGCGTGAGCGACCCGACGACCTCCCCCGGCCGGGCGAGCTCCGGCAGGCGTTCCGGCCCCACGCCGACGGCCTCGAGCATCGGACCCCACCAGGTGCCGTCGCGGATGTCCAGCAGCAGGGTCGTGCACTGGATGCCGCCCTCGGTCACGAAGCGTCCCGTGAGGCGGTGGAGCAGGACATCCTCGGCCAGCAGGAAGCGCGCCGCAGCGCGGAACAGCGCCGGCTCGTGGCGACGCCACCACAACAGCTTGCAGGCGGTCCAGGTCGGGTTCACCGCCGGCACGCCGGTGCGCTCGTAGACCAGCGCGTCGCCGAACCGCGCGGCCAGCTCGTCGGCCTCCGCGGATGCGCGATTGTCCAGCCACACGATGGCCGGGGCCAGTGGTCGACCCGCGGCGTCGACGGCCACGACGGTCTCGCCCTGGCTCGAGACCGTCAGCGCGGCCACGCGTGCCGGGTCCACGCCGGCGGCCGCGATCGCCCGGGTCACCGCCGAGACGGTCGCCGTCCACCAGGCCCCGGGGTCGATCTCGGCCCGGTCGGGCGCCGGGTGGTCGATCTCGTACTCGTGCCCCGCGACGGCCAGCTGACGCCCGGACACGTCGAACAGGCCGGCCTTGACCGACGTCGTTCCGATGTCGAGCCCGATCAGGATGTCCATCGCGTGAGCCGCCGCGGCGGAGCCTACGCCAAGCCGAACGTCGCGGCCGCGGCCGCCGGGTCCGCGCCTTCCTTGACGACCGCCTGCAACGCCTCGAGGAACCGCTCGGGGCTGTGCGCGCCCACGAGATTCCGGCCGAACACCACGCCACGCGCCCCGTCGCGGACCGCCGTTGCCGCGAGCACGAGCGCGTCCACCTCGCGCGGGAGCTTCTTCGCGCCGAGCGCGAGGATCGGGACCGGCGTGGAGCGCACGATCTCGGCGAACCGCTCGCCGGTGTGGAACGTCTTGACGAGATCCACGCCGATCTCCGCGACGATCCGGCACCCGATGGCGATCACCTCGTGGCGCTCCTCGGGCGAGATGTCCTCGTGGCCGGCCGGATAGACCTCCCCGACGATTGGGACGCCCACCGCACGCTTCTCGGCGACGTACCTCGCGACCATCTCGACGTTCTCGGCGTCTACGGCCTCCGAGCCGGTCTTGATGGACATGCCGACCAGGACCACGTCCGCGCCCCGCGCCACGGCATCGGCGGCGGACCCCATCGGCCCGCTCCGGCTCTCGTGGTAGCCCCACTGCGTCGCGTACTGGGTGCCCCAGTTCAAGCGGACCATCATTGCCGGTGCGCCACGACGGCTGAACACGGACGCGACGTGCGCGGCCATGCCGGGGCTGATCAGGAC
>CAYJOH010000352.1:0-3287 GCA_964371685.1 uncultured Anaerolineaceae bacterium | reverse complement strand
GGCCGGGGTCGGCGCGACGCCCGCGTTCCGCGTCCGGCTCGCGGGAGCCGGCGCGTTCCCGTCCGCGACGCGGCCGCGCGCGCTGTGGCTGGGGATCCGGGAGGGTGCCGCCGAGCTGGCGGCCATCGCCGCCGCACTCGAGGCGCCGCTCGCCGGGCTCGGCTGGCCGCCCGAGGGTCGGCCGTACCGCCCGCACCTGACGGTCGCGCGTGCCGATGCCGCGCCCATCGCCGACGGGGCCAGGGCGGCGGCGGCGCTCGTCGCCGCGGCGGAGCGCTGGGAGACTGCCTTCGACGTGGACTTGGTGGTCCTGTACCGCAGCCACCTGCGCGCCGGCCCGCCCGTGTACGAGCCCGTCGTGGAGACGCCGCTCGCGCGCTGAGCGCGGCGCATCGAGCGAGGACGGCCGCCGCTCCGACCCGGCGCCCGCGACGGCGTTGCCTCGCCCCGCCGGAACGCGGTACGCTCCGGGCTCCCCACGCGCCCGGGCCTGCCCGGCGCCCGTACCCGGAGGTCTCCCCGCGATGGCCAATGTCCTTCCCCGCAGGACCCAGTTCGAGCTCGACGAGGACCGGATCCCGCGGGCCTGGTACAACATCGCGGCCGACCTCCGGAACCCGCCCCCGCCCCCGCTCCACCCGGGCACCATGCAGCCCATCGGCCCCGCGGACCTCGCGCCGCTGTTCCCGATGGGGCTCATCCTCCAGGAGGTGAGCGCTGAGCGCGAGATCGAGATCCCGGGGCCGGTCCGCGAGGCGTACACGCTGTACCGCCCCTCGCCGCTGCACCGGGCCCACCGACTCGAGCAGGCGCTCGATACCCCGGCCCACATCTACTACAAGTACGAGGGCACGAGCCCGGCCGGCTCCCACAAGCCCAACACGGCGCTCGCCCAGGCGTTCTTCAACAAGCAGGAAGGCGTCAAGCGCCTCGCCACCGAGACCGGCGCGGGCCAGTGGGGGAGCGCGCTGGCGTTCGCGGGCGCGGTGTTCGGGCTCGAGGTCAAGGTCTACATGGTCCGCGCGAGCTACGACCAGAAGCCGTACCGCCGGATCCTGATGGAGACCTACGGCGCCGAGGTCGTCGCGAGCCCCAGCCCGACGACCGGCTACGGCCGGGCCGTGCTCGCCGAGACGCCGGACTCGCCCGGCTCGCTGGGCATGGCGATCAGCGAGGCGGTCGAGGACGCCGCGACTCGTGACGACACGAAGTACGCGCTGGGGTCCGTGCTCAACCACGTGCTCCTCCACCAGACGGTGATCGGCCTCGAGGCGCAGGAGCAGATGGCGATGGCCGGCGAGGAGCCGGACGTGATCATCGCGTGCGCGGGCGGGGGCTCCAACTTCGCGGGGCTGACGTTCCCGTTCGTCGGCCGGATCCTGCGGGGCGAGGCGAGCTACCGGGTCATCGCGGCCGAGCCGGAGGCCGCCCCGTCGCTGACGCGGGGCGTGTACGCGTACGACTTCGGCGACACGGGGCACATGGCCCCGATCGTGAAGATGCACACCCTGGGCAGCGAGTTCATGCCCGCTCCCATCCACGCCGGCGGGCTGCGGTACCACGGCATGGCGCCCCTCGTGTCGCAGCTCAAGGAGGAGGGGTTCATCGACGCCCGCGGCGTCCACCAGCGCGCCGCGTTCGAGGTCGGCGTCCAGTTCGCCCGAACCGAAGGGATCCTGCCGGCGCCCGAGAGCACGCATGCGATCAAGGTCGCGGTGGACGAGGCGCTGGCGGCGAAGGAGGCCGGCGAGCCGCGGGTGATCCTGTTCAACCTGTGCGGCCACGGCCACTTCGACCTGACCTCGTACGAGCGATACCTGCAGGGCAAGCTCGAGGACTACGAGTACCCGACGGAGCGGGTCGCCGCGGCGCTGGCGGACCTGCCGAAGGTCGGCTGAGACCGGGGGAGGCAGCCGACCGCGAGCGTTGCCGCCCCCGGGTCGCCCGGACCGCTGGGTCCCGCGAGCCACGCCCCTCGCATCGGGCTACGATTGCGGACGTGCCGAAGCTCGCCTGCCGCGCCTGCGGCCGCCAGATCTACACGGTCGCGCCTCTGGACTCGCTGTTCGCCGAGGAGCGGCGCTGTCCGCGCTGCGGCGCGTTCCTGGAATCGGAGCGCCGCGAGGCCGAGCGCCGGTACCGCATCCGACGACTGAACCCGCCCGCCGACCCGGGTCCTCCCGTGGGTCTCGGCGAGCGCCGCGAGGCCGAGCGCCGCCAGCTCCGGCGACGGCGTGGGGACGTCGGCGGCTGGGCCGGCGGCTGACCCGGGTGCGGATCGCGTTCCTGGGCCTTGGGCTGATCGGCGGGTCCATCGCGCGCGCCGTGCGCGCCGGCGGGATCCCGGGGACCCCGTCCGGCGCCACCCCGTCCGGCGCCACAACGCGGCTCGCCGCCTGGACCGAGACCGGCGCCGGGCCGAAGGCGGCGCTCGCCGCGGGCATGATCGACGAGGTCGCGGCCACGCCCGGCGCGGCCATCGAGGGCGCCGATCTCGTGGTGCTCACGACGCCGCCCCTGGCCTGCGTTGCGCTGCTCTCGCGCCTGGGCCGCGACGGCGACCTGCACGCATCCCTGGCGCCGGGCGCCACCGTCACCGACGTCGCCTCGACCAAGGCGGCGGTCCTGGCGGCGGCACGCCGGGCCGGGGTGCCGTTCGTCGGCGGCCACCCGATGGCCGGCCGCGAGACCAGCGGCTTCGAGGCGTCGGACGGTGACCTGTTCCGTGACCGGCCGTGGGTCGTGACCGAGGCCGTCAACGGCGGCGACCCCGAGCGCGTGCGGGCGCTGGCGAGGGCCTGCGGCGCCCGCACGGTCGAGCTGGACGCCGCGACCCACGATCGCCTGGTGGCCGCGATCAGCCACCTGCCGCTGCTGGCGGCGGTCGCGCTGGTGGAGGCTGTGGCGGGCGGCGCAGGAGCGGTGGCGGGCGGCGCAGCGGCGATCCCCGGGGGCGCGAACGCGGTCGCGGCGGGCGGCGACGACGCCGCGGCGGACTGGCCGGCGGCCGCTTCGCTCGCCGCGAGCGGCTGGCGCGACGCGACCCGGCTCGCGCGGGGCGACGTGACGATGGGCACGGAGATCGCCGTCACCAACGCCCCGGCGATCGCCGGGCGGCTGCGCGACCTGCGTGCGGCGATCGACGCCTGGATCGAGATCCTCGACGCCCCCGGCGGCCCCGACGCCACGACGATCCGAAGCCGGCTGGCCGCGGCACGCCGGCGGCTGGAGGGCTGAGGTGGGCGGCCCGGACGAGCGGGTGCTGGTCGTGCCGCGGGCGGCCATCG
>CAYJOH010000351.1:399-3303 GCA_964371685.1 uncultured Anaerolineaceae bacterium | reverse complement strand
CCAGCGGCGTGCCGCAGAACCCGCACAACCGGAACCGCGAGGGGTTCTCCTCCCCGCAGCTCGGGCAGCGCACGGTTTCCATGGCTGGTGAGTCTACGGGCCGCGGTCCAGCGACCGCGCCGGGGTGGCGGCCCGCCGCGAGGGGCCGTCAGCCCTCGTCGTATGCCTTGGGCAGCGCCTCGACCGTGGGGGCCCTGGTCTTGAGCTCGCGCAGCGCCGAGCGGTCCATCGTCGCGAAGCGCGGCAGGTCGGGCCGGTTCGTCCGGAGCAGCCGCTCGGTCAGCGTGGACAGCAGCAGGCTGTTGACCTCCGGGACGTCCATCACGGCGCGCAGCGCCTCGGCCGGCACCTCGAGCAGCCGGCTCCGCTGGGTGACCACCACGTCGGCCGTCCGCGGGCTGCCGGTGAGCGCGGCGATCTCGCCGAAGAAGTCGCCGGTGGCCATGGTCGACAGGCCGCGGTAGCCGCCCTCGGGGTCGGGGATGCCCGCCGCCGCCTCGCCCTCGAGGATGAAGTAGGCGGACGTCGCCTGCTCCCCGTGGGTGACCACCCGGGCACCCTCCGGGACGTCGCGGACGCGGGCCTCGCGGATGAACGCGGCGCGCTGCGAGTCGTTGAGGCGGCTGAAGGTCGCCAGGCGCCCCACCAGCCGGTCGAAGTCCGCGAGGGTCGCGGGGCGGACGGCGGCCTCGACGATGCCGGGCGCCGCCCGCAGGGCGGCCAGGCCCCGGCGCCACTCGGCGGCCGGACGGCCGACGCCGGGTGCGACCAGCGCCGCCAGCGCCGTGACCACGAGGATCAGCGACGCGACGATCAGGAGGCCCCGGACCGGCAGCACGTCGGCCAGGCCGGCGCCCGCCATGCCCAGGAGGAAGATCACGTCGCGCATGACGAACAGGGCCGAGAACACGCGGCCGCGCAGCTCGCGCGGGGTGTTCCTCTGGAGCAGGGTCTGTCTCGCCACGGACGAGGGCGAGTTGAAGAACCCGCTGACGATCACCCACAGGATGGCGATCCAGATCGTGGGCGACAGCCCGTAGAAGATGCCCGAGATGCCCATGCCCATCAGGCCCACGAACACCCACAGGCCGGTGGGCAGGCGGTCGCTGAAGCGGGCCATGAACAGGCTGCCGGCGACGAAGCCGACCGAGGTGAGGCCTTCCTGGAGGCCGTACTCGAACTCCGACGCGCCGAGGACCGTGATCGACATCGGCAGCAGGAGGACGTTCCACAGGCCGAACGCGAAGAAGGTGGGTGCGCCGATCAGGAACAGCGACCGCAGCATCGGCGTGTCGAAGATGGTCCGCACGCCGGTCTTGAGGTTGTCGATGACGACGCCGACCGACGTCTCCTCCTCGACCTCGACCCTGGACCGCACCTTGAGCGCCCAGATGCAGGCGGCCGACACGAGGAACGTGAGCGAGTCGATCCAGAACGCCCAGTTGATGTCGAACACCGCGGCCAGCAGCCCGGCGCCCGCGAAGCCGATGGCCGTCGAGCCGAAGGAGGCGATCGACAGGAACGCGTTGGCGGCCGTCAGCTCCTCGTCGCTCGCGATCTCGGGGATCAGGCTCTCGTAGGCGGGGTCGAAGAACTGCTTGACGCCGGCGTTGACGAGGATGGCCACGAACAGCAGCGCCACGTCCACGCCGATCAGGAACGGGATGACCGCGACGATCACGGCCTGGGCGAGGTTGCTCGCCAGCATCACCGAGCGGCGGTCGTAGCGGTCCACGAACACCCCGGCGATCAGGCCGACGATGAGGCTGGGCACCGCGGTCGCCATCAGGGTCACGCCCACAAGGAATGCCGAGCCGGTCCTCTCGTACACGTAGATGCCGGCGGCGAGGTCCGTGAGCGACGAGCCGGCGGTGGACACCAGCTGGGCGATCCACATCAGCACGAAGTCGCGCCTGCGGAACACCGCGGTCGGCGAGACCTTGTGACCGAGCTGCACGGCCCCGCTCACGCCGCCGCTCCCACCCTGGTTCGTGCCACCGTGCACCGACGCATCCCGACCCTCCGACCTCCCCGGAACCGCGCGCGTCGAGAAGGATCGTGGGGCGCGATCCGGGACGCGTGACTGGCGCGCAGTGTACGGCCGCCGGCGCCCGGGATTCGGCCCTCACCACGGGGGGGAACAGGGACCGGCGCGGCGTGCGCGCCCAGCGGGCTATTACCGGCGGCGCGGGACCACGACGCCCTCGAGGGCGAGCAGGTCGTGCTTGAGGTCGAGGGCGGCCTCCTCGCCGCCCCAGGCGGCGACCCCGTACCCGCCGAGCGTCCCGTCGCCCGCGATCACCCGGTGGCACGGGACGAGCAGCCCCACCGGGTTGCGTCCCACGGCGCCGCCCACCGCCCGGGCCGCCCCCGTCCGCCCGATCCGCCGGGCGACCTCGCCGTAGCTGGCCACCTGCCCGCGCGGGATCGCCTGCACCGCCTCGAGCACCAGCCGGTCCCAGGCGGACCGGTCGGCGATATCCACGGGCAGCGTCTCCACCGGCGCCGCCTCGCCCGCGAGCATGGCCGCCACGAGGTCGCGTGCCACGGCCGCCAGGTCGCGCGTCGGCCCCGGCGGCGCGTCCTCGAGCGCCACGAGCTCGCCCAGCCCGCGCCGGATGAGCCCCGCCTCGAACGCGCCGGCGGGCGTGAGCAGCGACACCGCCGCCACGCCCCGCGGCCCGGCCGCGACCCGCGCCGGGCCCCACGGGCTGTCGGCGACGGCGGTGACGATTCGCTCGGGCGGCCGGGGCACGGGGAAATGGTTGCACGCCTCGCCGCGATCCGGCAGACTGCGCGAGCCATGTCGCACCGTTTCGTCAGCTTCGACTCGAAGAAGAAGCTCTGGCGGCCCGGCCGGGAGGCTCGGGCCCTGGGGCTCTGACGGCGCGCGAGCGACGACAC
>CAYJOH010000351.1:0-389 GCA_964371685.1 uncultured Anaerolineaceae bacterium | reverse complement strand
ACACCGAGGAGCCTCCGGGACCGGAGGCGCTGAGGGGCCGCGGACACCACGAACGGTGCCGCGGCCTTTGTGATTCCTCGGACCTTCGAACCCCGGGACTCCAGCCGAGGAAGGACGTTCGAGGATGCAGCTCCTGATCTGCGGGCCGGGCCGGCTCGGCGGGGCGATCGCCGCGGCCGCCGTGTCGACCGGTTGGCCCGCGCCGGTGCTCGTCGGCCGCCCCGATGGCCAGTCACGGTTCACCGCGCATGTGCCCATCGATGTCGTGGTCGACGCGTCGAGAGGCCCGGCCGTCGCGGGCAACCTCGCCGAGGCGCTCGGTGCCGGGCACCGCACTTTCGTCCTCGCCGCGACGGTCTGGGACGCCGACCGCTCGCGCGTGGCACGCC
>CAYJOH010000350.1:0-3310 GCA_964371685.1 uncultured Anaerolineaceae bacterium | reverse complement strand
TACGCGCTGTCGGCCGGCTACTACGACGCGTTCTACGTCAAGGCGCAGAAGACGCGGACGCTGATCAAGCGCGACTTCGACCGGCTGTGGGAAGCGGGCTTCGACGCCCTCGTCGCGCCCACCTCGCCGTCGGTCGCCTTCCCGTTCGGCGCCCGGATGGCGGACCCGGTCCAGATGTACCTGTCCGACGCCTGCACGCTGCCGGTCAACATCGCGGGGCTGCCCGGGATCTCCGTCCCGTGCGGCCTGTCCGAGGGGCTGCCGGTGGGCCTCCAGCTCATCGGTGCCGCGTGGTCCGAGGGTGCGCTGTTCCGCGCCGCGCGCGCGTACGAGGGCGCGACGGCATCCGCGGCCTGGCGCTCGATCCCGCCGCACGACCTGGCGGCGCTCGAGGACCCCTCGACGCCGACGCCCGCCGAGCGGGTGGCCGCCGGCAGCGCCACATAGGGCGGACCGGCCCTCGCCGCCACCGCGGGCGGCGGGCACGATCGGCACCCGGAGGTGAAGGTGATGCTCAAGCGGGTGGTGGTGGGCTCCGCAATCGCGGCGGCGAGCTGGTACGCGTTCTACCGGGTGACGCGCTGGCGGGCGACGTGGGGCGTCGACCCCGCGGAGACCGAGGGATCCCTGCCCGGCGACGAGCTCGTGCCGGAGCCCACGGTGAGCGACACGCGCGGGATCACGATCGACGCGCCGCCGGCGGCGGTCTGGCCGTGGCTCCTCCAACTGGGCTACGGGCGCGGCGGCTGGTACAGCTACGACCAGCTGGACATGAAGGGCCGCAGCGCCGACACGATCCTGCCCGAGCACCAGACGCTCGCGGTCGGGGACATCGTGCCCACCGACCCGGGCGGCGGGTTCGAGGTGAGGGTGCTCGACCCGGAGCGGGCGCTCGTGCTGATGGTCGACGACGAGCTGGCGGCGCGCCGCCGCGCTCCGGACGAGGACGGTGGCGAGGCGACGACCGCGGGCCTCGAGGCCTCCGGCCGGTTCATGCAGGCGTCGATGCCGCCCCGGTTCGCCATCTCCTGGGCGTTCGTCCTGCGCCCGCTCGACGGCGGCCGGACGCGGCTGGTGGAGCGGATGCGCGGCTCGTTCGGCGAGGCCACGGCGGGCAGCCGGGCGTTCGGGCCGCTGCTCGAGTTCGGCATCTTCGTCATGACCCGGCGCCAGATGCTGGGCCTCAAGGCGCGCGTGGAGCAGCAGGCGTCGATCCCGGTGACCCCGGCCGGCCCCCCGTCGGGGAACGGCCACGCCCCCGAGCTCGCCGCGACCGTGCCTGCGCCGGGCTGAGCCGGCCAGGCGCGCAGCATGGGTGCCAGCACGGGGCGGCGATCGCCCGCGGGTCTCGCGTTCGGCGTCCTGGTCGCGGCGCTCGTCGCCGCGTCGTGTGACGTGGTCTCGCCGCCTCCCGCCAAGCCGGCCGCGTCCCCGGTCGCGTTCCGTCCGGTCCTCGGGGCGGACCCGGTCGTGACGGCGCTGGCGTCGATCGACCCGCTCACCGTGCTTCGGGGCGTCGAGGGCGGAGCCGCCTGCCAGCCGGGCACGATCGCGGGCGGCCACGCGAGCGATGACGCGATCGTCCGGACCACGGATCTCGTGTGCCAGCGCTTCGGCAACGACCGGACGGTGTACTTCCTGTTCGAGGAGGCCTACGCGGCCGAGCTCGAGCGTGCCGGCGTCACCGTGACGGGCTCGGGTCGCGAGGCGGCCGGCGCCGAGGACCCGATCTCGACGGACTGGAGCCTCCGGGGCGAGTTCGTCACGGGCACGGCGCGGCTCATCGGCGTCAATGAGCCCGGCCTGCTGCACCTGTTCGTCACGCTTGACATTGCATCCCGGTAGTCGCCCGGCCGCCGGGCGGCGGCATCGCAGGTCACGACCCAAGCCAGTCGTCGATCGCCGCCCGGAATGCGGCCGGCGCCTCGTACTGCGGCAGGTGCCCGACGCCCGGGAGCATCACCAGGCGCGAGCCCGGGATCGCGTCGGCCAGGGCACGGTTCCACGCCGGTCCGCAGATCCAGTCATGCTCGCCGGTGATGACGAGCGTCGGGCAGCGAGTGCCGGCCAACAGCGGCCGGTAGTCTGCCTCCTCGCGATCGCCGGACCAGGCGTCCACCGTCGCGGCATGCCAACGCTGCTCGCGGCGGATGCGCTCGATATGACCCACGGATAGCGGGTCCTCGGGCTCGGCGAAGTAGAACGGCAGGATCGCGCTGAATGTCTCGCAGACCTGTTCCTCCGGCGCGCCGATACGACCCAGCGAGTCGGACCAGGCCCGCCATGCCGCATCGAACCACGGGCGGTCGCGGATCCGGTCGAGCGCGCGCTGCTGCTCGGCCTCTGCGACGCCCGGCTCCATCGAACCCGAGCCCGCGTAGCCGGACACGACGATGAGCCGCCGGACCCCCTCCGGGTGCAGGGCCGCCCACGCCGGTGCGACAAGGCCGCCCCAGGAGTGGCCCATGACGGTCACGGGGCCGAGGCCCAGCGCCCGACGCACTGCCTCCCAGAACTCCACGATCGAGGTCAGGTCGTAGTCCCCATCGGCGGTCGGCGCGGTCGTCCGGCCGGAGCCCGGGGCGTTCACGAGGTGGCAGCGGAACCGGTCGAGCATCGGGACGATGTCGGCCCTGGCGAGGTGCGCCGGCAGGCCGGGCCCGCCCTCGACCCAGACGAGTGGCTCAGTGCCGTCGCCGATCGCCTCCCACTCCACGAGGCGGCCATCCGGCAGCGCGCCGAGCCGCTCCAGCTCGATGACAGGGAGCTGTCGGGACCCCACCCCCATCCTCCTCACCCCTTCCCGCAGTCGATCGACCGGGACGACCTGCGCGAAGCCTCCGCATCCGCGCCAGACGCGACAAGGGCCGGTGGTAACCGTGCTCCGGCCGTGCCCCATGTCGTACCCTTCGCGCCATGACCGCCGACCAGACGACGCGCCCCCCTCTGGCGGACCGCGCGCTCGCGCAGCGCGTGCGCCAGGTGCCGCTGTCCGGGATCCGGCGCTTCTTCGACATCCTGGCCACGATGGACGACGTCATCAGCCTCGGGGTGGGGGAGCCGGACTTCGACACCCCGCGCGAGATCGTGGAGGCCGGCGTCGAGAGCCTTCGCGAGGGCCGCACCCACTACACCTCGAACTTCGGCACCATCGAGCTGCGACGCGCGCTGTCGGCGCACCTCGAGGGCCGCTACGGCGTCCGCTACGACCCGGCGACCGAGATCCTGGTCACGGTCGGCGCGTCCGAGGCCGTGGACCTCGCGCTGCGCGCGACCTGCGACCCGGGCGACGAGGTGATCCTCCACGAGC
>CAYJOH010000349.1:0-3312 GCA_964371685.1 uncultured Anaerolineaceae bacterium | reverse complement strand
GTCGTCGACGACCACGCACAGCGCGTACGTCCAGTTGCCCACCCGGTCGCGGACGAGGAGGTCGCCGTTCGCCGCCGGCTCGTCGGCCATCGGGCCCGCCAGGAGGTCCACCCAGCGCTCCGAGCCCGCTCCCACGGCCACCCGCAGGCCCGTGCCCCCGTCCTCGGGGAGTGACCGTCGCCGGCACTCCCCCGGGCACCCGATGCCCCGCCAGTGCCGGCCACGCTCCGCCTCGAACGCTGCGAACGTCGCCCGCGAGCAGTCGCACGCGTACACGAGCCCGTCCGCGCGCAGCCGCGCCAGCGCCGCCGAATAGGCCTCGCCGGCGTCGGACTGGCGGTAGGGCGTCGGGCCGGCCCGGAACGCCGCGACGGGCGGCTCGTCCGGCACCAGCCCCAGCCGCTCCAGGTCCTCGAGCAGTGCGGCCTCGTATGCGGCTCGCGACCGCTGGCGGTCGTGGTCCTCGATCCGCAGCACCACCCGCCCGCCGGTCGCCCGGGCCACGCCCCAGGTGTACAGCGCGTTGACCAGGTGGCCGAGGTGGAGGTAGCCGGTGGGTGCCGGCGCGAACCGGGTGACGGGCGCCACGGGGAGCACACGGGGGTCCGGGTGGGCGTGACCGGTGCCGTGGGCGTGCGGGACGTGGAGCCCGTCGAGGAGCCCGCCGGCCCGGCCGGGGTCCGGCGCCTCCCCCGTGCCCTCAGGCGTCGCCGGGCCGCTCGTCATGGAACCGGTCGCGAGACTCCAGCGCCCGCGTCGCGGACACGATCCGCCGGTAGATCGACAGCAGGTCGGCCTGGGGGAGGGGGCCCGGGTTCGCCATCGCGACCCGCAGCAGGACCTCGCGCTCGCGCTCGTGGTCGCGCACCGCGCGCCGGCCCGCGATCGCCTTCGCGCGGCCGGCCGCCTGCCCCAGCCTCGCCCGCTCGCTGAGCAGCTCCACGATCTGCTGGTCCAGCTCGTCGATCTGGTCCCGGACGCGCTCCAGCGCCGCCGCGGCCGCGTCGCGCTCGGCGGGCGTGGGCCGGGTCATGCTGCGGCCCCCGAGGGCGAGGTCGAGGGTGACGGCGCACCCGCGAGGATCGATCGCACGGCGGCGGCGACGGCCTCACCCGGCACGTCGTCGCGCACGACGACCCCGTCTGCGGTCGGCAGGACCCACCGCTGGCGGCCGCCGGCTCGCTTCTTGTCGGTCTCGGCAGCGCCGAGCACGGCCTCGGCCGGGTACGGGAGAGGTGCCCGGCCGAGCGAGAGGCGGTCCAGCAGGGCCTCGATCCGGGCGGCACGGGCCGCCGGCGTCACGCCGATGGCCGCCCCGATCCTGACGCCGGCCCGGAGGCCGTACGCCACGGCCTCGCCGTGGAGCAGCGTCGCGTACCCGTCGGCCACCTCGAGCGCGTGCGCGATCGTGTGTCCCAGGTTGAGCGTGATCCGCCCGCCGGCGGCACCCAGTTCGCGCTCGTCGGCGGTCACGACCTCGACCTTCGCCCAGGCCGGCCGCTCGACGACCTCGGCCATCACGCCACGCTCGAATGCCCCAGCGTCGCCGCCCGCGACCGCCTCGCCGTCCGCCTCGAGCGTCGCGAACAGCGCCTCGTCGCCCAGCGCGGCCATCTTCACGACCTCGCCCAGCGCCGCCCGCAGCTGCCGATCGGGGAGCGGCTGCAGCGCGGCAACGTCCAGCACGATCGCGGCGGGCTGGTGGAACGCCCCCACGAGGTTCTTGCCCTCGGGCAGGTCCACGCCCGTCTTGCCGCCGATCGACGAGTCGACCTGTGCGACCAGCGTGGTCGGCACCTGGATCCAGGGGACGCCCCGCAGATACGTCGCCGCCAGGAAGCCCGCCGGATCGCCCAGGGCACCGCCCCCGATGGCCACGAGGGGCTCCTGACGCTCGAGGCGTCGCCGCGCCAGCTCCCGGGCAGCGGTCGCGACGACCGACAGCGTCTTGGCGGCCTCGCCGGACGGCAGCATGACCGTCTCGACCGGCCAGCCGTCGGCCCGCAGCCGCTCCCCGACGACCTCGCCGAACGCGGTCCAGGCCCCGGGCTCGGACACGAGCACCGCTCGACGTGCGCCCGCCCGGCGCAGCGCCTCCGCAACGACGGGCGCGGCGATCCCCTCGCCCACGACCAGCTCGCCGATCGGCGTCGAGGCGCGCAGGAGCGTCGTCCCGGCGGCAGGACCCGCGGCGACCAGTCGCTCCACCGCATCGACGACGCTGCTGACGTCCGCCACGCCGTCGAGTCGGTGCGCAGCCGAGTAGAATCGCTCGCGCGAGGTGGCCAGCTGTCGGATGCGCCCGAGCGGGTCGGGGCCCTGGATGAGTGGGCGCACCGTGGGCGTGGGGCGCAGGGGCTGGGCGAGGACGTCAGGGCGCACGTCGAGCCACGCCGTCACGCGGCCCCGGTACAGCACCCATCGATTGCGCGGGTCCATCACGGCGCCCCCGCCGGTCGAGATGACCCGCCGCACCTCGCTCGACCGGTCCGCAGGCCCCAGCGCCGCGACGGCCGCGCGTTCCAGGCGCCGGAAGGCCGGCTCGCCGTCCTGCGCGAAGATCGCCGGGATCGGCTTGCCCGCGGTCCGCTCGACGACGCTGTCGAGGTCGATGAACGCCGCCCGATGGCGCGCCGCGAGCCGCCGTCCGACGGCCGTCTTGCCACTTCCGGGCAGCCCGACGAGGACGATGTCCACGTCAGTCGTCGCCGCCGGAGCCGGCCTCGCCCGCCCCGGCCCCGCGCGTGCGGCCGCCCGCCCCCGGCGCACCGCGGACGGCGGCGATCCGCTCGCGGTACCGGCGCAGGTTGTCGGTCACCTCGGTCATCGAGTCGCCGCCGGTCTTGTCGAGCACGAACCGGGCGAGCGTGAGCATCACCATCGCCTCGCCGATCACGCCCGCCGCGGGCACCACCGAGATGTCCGAGCGCTCGTAGTGCGCCTTGTCGACCGGCTCGCCGGTCAGCAGGTCCGCCGTCGGCAGCGGCCGCGCCAGGGTCGAGATCGGCTTCACGGCGCCGCGGACCACGATCGGCTCGCCGTTGGTCACGCCGCCCGTGAGGCCGCCCGCGTTGTTGGGGCGGTGGATCCAGGTCCCGTCATCGCGCCGCCCCTCGATCACGTCGTGGACCTGCGACCCGAACCGCCTCGTCTGCTCGAAGCCCAGGCCGAGCTCCACGCCCTTGACGATATTGATGCTCATCACGGCCGCGGCCAGCGCCCCGTCGAGGCGCCGGTCCCAGTGCGTGTAGCTGCCCAGCCCGATCGGCGCCCCGTGGACGACGACCTCGAACACGCCGCCCACCGTGTCGC
>CAYJOH010000348.1:0-3339 GCA_964371685.1 uncultured Anaerolineaceae bacterium | reverse complement strand
GTCAGTGGGTGGTCCGGGGATCGGGCTGATCCGCGATGTCCAGGAACCGGACGGCCGCGGCCTTCGCCTCGTCGCCCAGCTTCGCCGGCAGGACGACCCGCACCTTCACGTACAGGTCGCCATCGCCCTCGCCCTTGAGGCGCGGCATCCCGCGCCCGGTGAGGCGGAACGTCCTGCCGGCCTGCGTGCCGGCCGGGATGGTGAGCAGGATCCGGCCCTTGAGGGTGTCGACGGGCACCTCGGCGCCCAGCAGCGCCTCGCGCAGCGTGATCGGCAGCTCGCGCTCCAGGTCCGTGCCCCGGCGCGTGTAGACGGGGTGCGGCTTGACCCGCACCACCACGACGACGTCCGAGCCGTCGGGGCCCTTGCCCGACAGGCGGATCCGGCTGCCCGAGTCCGCGCCCCGCGGGATCCGGACCTCGTAGCGCTTGCCCTGCACGTCCACCAGGCGCGTCGTGCCGTGATACGCCTCCTCGAGCGACAGCTCGGCGGGCGCCTCCACCGTGGGCCGACGCTGGGTTGCCGCCGCCGTCCGCCCGCCACGGGACACCGGGTTGCCGGCCGCGTCGATGCCCATCTCCTCGAGGATCTCCTGGAAGGTCTGGCCGCCGCCCCGGCGTCGGGCGGTCGTGGTCGTGGTGCGGCCGCCTCGCGGGGCGGCACCGGCCTCGGCGCCCGAGAAGAACATCCGGAAGAAGTCGCTGAAGCCGCCAGCGTCAGCGCCCGACGTGCGGAACTCGTAGCGGACGTTGCCCGCTCCGCCGCTCCCCGCCGAGCCCCCGCCCCAGCCGGTGAACGGGCCGCCCGGCCCGAACGGATCCGCGCCACCACGGCCGTTGCCGGCGCGCTGGAACTGGTCCCAGTTCGCGCCCATGAGGTCGTACCGCTTGCGCTTGTCCGGGTCCGAGAGGACGGCGTTCGCCTCGTTGACGTCCTTGAACCGCTTCTCGGCGCTCGTGTCACCCGGGTTGCGGTCCGGATGGTGCTCGCGCGCGAGCTTCCGGAACGCCTTCTTGATCTCGGCCTGCGACGCCGTCCTCGGCACACCGAGGATCTCGTAGTAGTCCCGATATTCCATCGTCTAGCCCCCCGCGGCGGCGCCGGGGACGTCCGATCTCGCGTAGTCCGAACTGCGTGTCGCCGCTCGGACGTTCGAGGCGAAGGCGCCCGGGAGGACCGGAGCGAGCGCACTCAGACGTGCGTGAGCGAGGACCGGAGCGGGCAACGCGCGCATCGGGCGTCCCAGCGGCGACCCCCTAGGCGCCCTTGACCACGACCGGGGGCTGGTCGGCGGGTGGGAAGTTGCTCCTGCGGACCCGCGACTGCGGCTCCGGCTTGGGCAGCTCGCCGCCGCCCTCCACGATCCGCGGGGTCTCGACCTTGAGCGCCTTGGGGGCGCGGCGGAGGGCCGCCTCGAGCACCTCGGCCATCGTGTCGGCCAGGACGAGCTTGACCTGCTTGCGGATCTCCTCGGGGATGTCCCGCAGGTCCTTCTCGTTCTTCCGGGGCAGGATCACCATGCCCGCCCCGGACAGGTGGGCCGCGAGGATCTTGCTCTTGAGCCCACCGATCGGGAGCACGCGGCCGCGGAGCGTGATCTCGCCGGTCATGGCGACGTCCTTGCGGACCGGGATCCCGGTCAGCGCGGACACCATGGCCGTCGCCATCGTCACGCCCGCGGACGGGCCGTCCTTGGGGATCGCCCCGGCCGGGACGTGGATGTGGAGGGTGTTCTTCTCGAACACCTCGCGCGCGATGCCCAGCTCGGTGGCGTGCGACCGGATCCACGACAGCGCGGCGCGGGCGGACTCGCGCATCACGTCGCCCAGCTGGCCGGTGAGGATGAAGTCCTCCTTGCCCTCCATCTTCGTGACCTCGACGGCGACGACGTCGCCGCCCACCTCGGTCACGACGAGGCCGGTCGCGCTGCCGGTCTGGTCCTCGGCTTCCAGCTCGCCGTACTCGAACCGCGGCGGGCCGAGGAACTCGACGAGGCGCTTGATGTCGACGACGGTCTTGCGCTTGCGGCCCTCGGCGACCCGCCGGGCCACCTTGCGCATGATGTTGGCGAGCTCACGCTCGAGGTTCCGGACCCCGGCCTCGTGGGTGTAGGCCTGGACGAGCTCGGTCAGCGATTCGTCCGTGATCTGGATGTGCTTCGCCTTGAGGCCGTGGTTCTCCATCTGCTTGGGGATGAGGAACCGCTTCGCGATCTCCACCTTCTCCTGCTGGGTGTAGCCCGGCAGCTGGATCATCTCCATCCGGTCGCGCAGCGGCGCCGGGATCGGATCGAGCAGGTTGGCCGTCGCGATGAACAGGACCTTGCTGAGGTCGAACGGCACCTCGAGGTAGTTGTCCTGGAAGCTGAAGTTCTGCTCCGGGTCCAGCACCTCGAGCAGCGCGGACGACGGATCGCCCCGGAAGTCCATGCCGATCTTGTCCACCTCGTCGAGCATGAACACCGGGTTGTTGGTGCCCGCGGTCTTGACGTTCTGGACGATGCGGCCGGGCAGGGCGCCGATGTACGTGCGCCGGTGGCCGCGGATCTCCGCCTCGTCGTGGATGCCGCCGAGGCTCATGCGGACGAACTTGCGGCCCATCGCCCGGGCGATGCTCTTGCCCAGGCTCGTCTTGCCCACGCCGGGCGGGCCCACGAACAGAAGGATCGGGCTGCGGATCTTCTCCGCCAGGCTGCGGACGGCGAGGTACTCGAGGATCCGCTCCTTGATCTTCTCGAGGCCGTAGTGGTCCTCGTCGAGGATCGTGGCGGCCTCGCGGATGTCCAGCCGGTCGTCGGTGGCGACGTTCCAGGGCAGCGACACCAGCCAGTCCACGTAGGTCCGGATGACGCCAACCTCGGGCGAGGCGGACGGGATCCGGCTCATCCGGTCGATCTCCTTGATCGCCCGGGTGCGGACCTCCTCGGGCATGCCCGAGGACTCGACCTTCTCGCGCAGCTCGTTGATCTCGGCCTGCTGCGGGTCGTCCTCGCCCAGCTCGCGCTGGATCGCCTTGAGCTGCTCGCGGAGGATGTACTCCCGCTGGGTCTTGTCCATCTCGGACTTGACCTCGGACTGGATCTTCCCCTTGAGCTCGAGGATCTCGATCTGGCGGGCGAGGAACGAGGAGACGAGCTTGAGCCTCGCCACCACGTCGATGGTCTCGAGCATCTCCTGGCGCTGTTCGGTGGACATGTCCGGGCTGTACGCCACCATGTCGGCCAGGAGGCCAGGCTCGGTGATGTTCCGGGCGGCCACCGCGGCCTCCGGCGGGACCGGAGCGCCGTTCGCCACGTACTGCTCGATCTGTGCCTGGACGGTGCGCATGAGCGCCTGGATC
>CAYJOH010000347.1:0-3358 GCA_964371685.1 uncultured Anaerolineaceae bacterium | reverse complement strand
GCCTCGCTGATGAAGTAGTTGAAGTTGACCCGGACCCAGCCGGGCTTGATCCCCTCGCAGCCGCGGGCGATCTCGCGCTCGAACTCGTGGCTGGTCTCGATGTCGATCCCCAGCAGCCGGTGGCCGTACGGCCCGGCACACGAGCAGCCGCCCCGCGACTGGATCCCGAACAGGTCGTTGAGCAGCGCGACGACGAAGTTGTGGTGCAGGTACCGGCCGTCGTGGCGGACGACGAACGAGACGATGGACAGCCGCTCGGCCTGGTGGCTGCCCAGGATCTCGATCGAGGGGTCGGCCTCCCAGCGGTGCATCGCGCGGTGGACGAAGTCGTGCTCGCGCTCCCGGATGGCCTCAACCCCGACGGCGGACTTGAGCTGGAACACGAGGCCGGCCCGGATCGACTCCACGATGGCGGGCGTGCCGCCCTCCTCGCGGTGCTCGATGTCGGACAGGTAGACGTGCTCGAACGGGTTGACGTACGCGACCGTGCCCCCGCCCGGCATCCCGGGCACGCTGTTGCGGAACAGGTCGCGACGTGCGACGAGCACGCCCGGCGTGCCCGGCCCGCCGATGAACTTGTGCGGGCTGATGAACACGGCGTCCTTGTACGCCAGCGGGTCCCCCGGCGGATCCATCTCGATCGAGACGTACGGCGCGGCCGCCGCGAAGTCGAACAACGAGAGCGCGCCGTGCTCGTGGAGCAGGCGCGAGATCGCGTAGGTGTTGGACACGATCCCGGTGACGTTCGACGCCGCCGAGAACGAGCCGATCTTGAGCGGCCGGTCGGCGTAGGCGGCGAGCTCGAACGCCAGCTGGGCGAGGTCGATGTAGCCGTCGGGATCCTCCCGGATCGTGACCACGTCGGCGATGGACTCGCGCCACGGCAGCTCGTTGCTGTGGTGCTCGTACGGCCCGATGAACACGACCGGGCGCTGGGCCGGCGGGATGTGGGAGCGGAGGTCCCAGCGGTCGTCGAGGTCGGCCGGGAGCCGCAGCTGCAGGACGTCCACCAGGCGGTTGATCGCGGCCGTGGACCCGGACCCGCAGAAGATCACGGCGTGGCGCTCGTGGTCGCCCCCGACGCCCTCGAGCACCAGGCGCCGGGCCTCCTCGCGGAAGCGCGAGGTCTGGAGCCCCGTGCCGGAGCTCTCGGTGTGCGTGTTCGCGTACAGCGGCAGGACCGCGTCCCGGATGTAATCCTCGATGAACGAGATGCTCCGCCCGGACGCCGTGTAGTCCGCGTACGTGACCCGCCGCACGCCGAACGGGCCGAGCACCGCCTCGTCGTCGCCGATGACCGAGGCGCGGATCAGGTCGATCAGGGCGTTGGGGCGCGGCCCCGCGACGGCCGCGTGGCGATGGTCGTCGGCGGCGGGCACGTGGGTGGCGGACGCGGCGGGCGCGGGCGTGTCCATGTGGCGAGCAGTCTATGGGATGCGCCGGAGCGCTCCCGGGTGCCGCCGCGGGTTGCCCGGCTGCCGCCGTGGCGTGGCCGCGCGCCGCCATGGCGTGGGCGCACGCCACCGCGCCGGCGCCTCAGGGGATCGTGACCTGCCCGAGGTCGTCCCAGCGGTAGCGGTCGAGGTCCACCCGGCCCTGGATCCCGGGCACCGCGCCGTCGGACGTGTACTGCCAGAACGTCCAGCCCTTGCCGGCCCAGTTGCTGGCGGGCACGGTTGGTGCCGCCCCGGTCGTCCAGTGCGCGATCCACAGCGTGTCGTAGCCGTTGGCCGCGAACCAGCCGCTGTTGTTCATCTTGTTTGACCAGAAGCTGGGCGAGACGTAGATCGTCGCCCGCAGGCCAGTCCGCAGGTAGACCTGGTCCAGGAAGGCGCGGACCCAGGCCTGGAGCTCGGCCGCGGGCAGGCCGCCGGTCTGCTCGAGGTCCAGGACGGGCCGGAGGTCGCCGCTGGCGAGGATCAGCGTGTCCGCGAAGTGGTCGGCCTCCGCGACCGCGCTGCCGGGGACGGCGTCCGGACGCGCGAAGTGGTACGCGCCGACGACGAGCCCGGCGCCCTTCGCCTGCTGGTAGTTCCGCGCGTACGTCGGGTCGACGAAGTCCGTGTCATCGGACGCCTTGAGGAACGCGAACTTGCGCCCGGTGTCGGCGACGGTCGGCCAGTCGATCGGACCCTGCCAGTGGCTGACGTCGATGCCCTCGATGTAGCCCGAGTCGATCGGCGAGGGCGTCCGCGTCGGGGCCGGCGTGGGCGCCGGGGCAAGCGTGGGCGTGGGCGATGGCGTGGAGGCGGGCGTGGGCGTCGGCTTCGGGGTGGGGGTCGGCGTCGGCGCCGGGGCGACGGTCACGGCCCGGAACAGGCTCGTCGCGCCGTAGACGTACTTCACGCCGTACAGCCGGGACACGCTCCGGCCGTTGATGGAGGTGATCCGGTACCACGAGCTGCCCCTGGCGGATCGCCCGGCGCACCGCGTGCGCCAGCGGGTCCCACTGACCCGGGCGGTCGCGACGACCCGCGTCCCGGCCTTGATCCGGGTCTTGATGGTCGCGCTCGTCGACGGGCGCGTCCGCAGGTTGACCGCATCGCACCTCGCCGCGAGGGTCGTCGCCGCGAACACCGGGGTCGGCAGCGTGGCCTGCGTGAGGGCGATCGCCAGCAGGACGGCGAGGGCAGAGGCGAGGTGCGGGAGCGCGGGGCGATGGATTCGGGCGAGCACGTGACCTCCGGGGTGTGCCTGATCCTCGGTGCCCGGGGCGCTGCCGGCAATCCTACCTTGGGGCCAACCGTCGGCGGTCCGATGGGGCCACGGACAGCCGGGACCCGCAGCCCGCACGGGTCCGCCGTCGCACGCCGGTACAATCGCCGCGTGTCCCGGTTCTACTCGCTCGACGACGCCAACGACCTGCTGCCGGAGCTGACGGCGGTCGTGGGACGGCTGCGCGACCAGCGCGACGAGCTCGTCGGGCTCCGCGACGCGTATCGCGACCGCGAGGGCCTGGTGATCGGCGACGTGATCGCCGAGGGCGCGGACGCCGACGCCGACGATCCCGAGCTGCGCCGCCTCCAGCTGCGGATGCGCGGGATCGTGGACCAGATGCAGGCGGACGTCGCCTGGCTCGACGAGCGCTCGATCGTCCTGCGCGACATCGCCACCGGGCTGCTGGACTTCCCGGCGCTGGTGAGCGGCCGCCAGGTGTGGCTGTGCTGGCGGCTGGGCGAGGCGGGGATCGGGTTCTGGCACGGGCACGACGAGGGGTTCGCGGGCCGCCGGCCGCTGGCGAACCTGCCGGACGGGGCCGCGCGCGCCTGACCGACGCCGGAATCGTAGACGCCGCCGGGGCCCGGCGGCGGCGGATGGCTGCGGCGGGCTGCCGTCAGTCAATGATGAACGCGATCTC
>CAYJOH010000346.1:0-3388 GCA_964371685.1 uncultured Anaerolineaceae bacterium | reverse complement strand
GCGGGAAAGGTTCGCCATGACGTGTCGCTCGGGTGGGGCCGGGGGACCGGCCGCTTGCCGAAGCATACCGCCGTGCGCCGAGGGCCGCCCACGGCATTCGGCCCGGGCGGGCGTCCGGCCAGATCTCGGATGATCCGAACGACGGGCAGGCGGAGACCATGATCGCGGGCCACCACAAGGCCCCGCCACCGTCTGCGTCGATCGGCTCGCGCTCCGCCGGGCGCGGTTCGGGCACGATCGATCACGGTTCTTGCCGCGGCCGTCCGGTCGAGCGGCCGGTCCGGCGCCATGGGGGCCTCCAGGGCGTTCGACGTTCGGATGAACCGAAAACCGCCGCCGGCGGCGGGGCGGGATCGCCGCGCCACGCGCCGTCGCAAGGTCAACGACCAGCGTCAACGACCCCCGACGACCATCAGCTCCCGCGGCGCCTCGTTGAGAACGTCCGGGCCGGCCTCGCCGCAGACCACGATGTCCTCGATCCGCGCCCCGTAGCGTCCCTCGAGGTAGATGCCCGGCTCCACCGAGAACGCCATCCCGGGGGCCAGCGGCTCGCCGTTGCCCGCCACGACGTACGGGTCCTCGTGGCCCTCGAGGCCGATGCCGTGCCCGGTGCGGTGGAAGAACCGGGGGCCGAACCCGGCGGCCTCGATGATCCCCCGCGCCACCCCGTCGATCCGCTCGCAGGGCACGCCCGGCCGGACCGCGCCGGTCGCCTCCTCCTGGGCGCCCCGGAGCACCTCGTACAGCCGCAGGAAGCCTGCGTCCGGGCCCTTCGCCGGGTCACCGCCCGTCACCCACACGGTGCGCGTGATGTCGGAGCCGTACCCGCCCAGCGTGCCGCCGATGTCGATCACGATCGGCTCGCCGGCCTCGATCCGCCGCTCGCCCGGGTCGTGGTGGGGCGAGGCGCTGTTGGGCCCCGAGGCCACGATCCAGAACTCGGCGTGGTCGTGACCCTCGGCGAGGAGCCGCTCCCGGACCTCGCGCGCGACGTCAGCCTCGGTGCGCCCCACGAGCGGCCCGCCGGCGATCGCCATCACCACCCGGTCCGCGGCGTGCGCGGCGGCGCGCAGGAGCGCCACCTCGTCGGTGTCCTTGCGCATCCGGAGGCCGCGCAGGACCGCGGACGCCAGAGAGAACCGGGCGGCGGGCAGCACCCGCTGCAGGCCCAGGACGAACGCCGCCCGCAGCCCGTCCGACACGGCGACGGCCCCGACCGCCCCGGGCGCCCGCCGGGTCGCCGCGGCCAGCCGGCCGGCCACCAGCGCCATCGGGTGCTCGGTCTCCTCCCAGGTCGCCACCTCGACCACGCCCGTTGCCGCCGCCGGGCAGGCCCGGGCCGGGGTCGCCTCCAGCCGTGGCGCGACGAGCGTCATCGGCGACCCGTCGGCCGCGGGCAGCACGAGCAAGGTCAGGCGCTCCAGGGGCATCGCCTCGTAGCCCGCGAGGTACCGCAGGTCGGCGCCGACGCCCACCAGCAGGGCGTCCAGCCCCGCCGTCGCGGCCTCCCGACGTGCCGCCGCCAACCGCTCCGCGTACCGTGCGGCCGGGATCCCCGCTCCGCTCACGCCCGCTCCTCCTCCGCGACCCCATGGCGCGGCCAGCCGAGGGCCGCCAGCCAGGCCGCCAGCTCCCGGTCACCGCGCTCGAACAGCACCTGGTAGGGGTGGACGCGGGTCGCCCCGGCCGCGCGCGCCGCGCGCCGCCCCTCGACGTCCACGTGCGGCGCCACCGCGATCGCGGGGATGCCGAGCGACGTCGCCCGGCGCAGGACCGCGATCGGGTCGTAGGCGCGGGCCGTGGTGTCCACGACCACCCCGGCGACACCCGCCAGGCCTGCCTCCAGCGCGGCCGCGGACCGGATCGCCACGGGCTCCGCGCCGGCGCGCCGGACGCCGTCGACGAGGCGCGTCGCCCAGATGAGGTCGTCCGCGACGACCGCGATCCGCGGCTGCCGATCGCCGGCGGCCGGGCTCACCCCAGCGACGCGGCGATGTGCCGGAACACGTCCGCGGCGGCCACGACGCCCAGCGGCCGGTCGCCGTCCATGATCGGGATGTGGCGGAACCCGCCGACGGCCATCTTGTGGATGGCGATCGCGAGCGTGTCCTCGCTGCGCAGCACGACCGGGTCCGGGGTCATGAAGTCCCGGACGTCGAACGCGTCGAGTTTCTTGCCCGCGGCCTTCACCACGGCGTCGCGGTCCGTGAAGATCCCGACCAGTCGGTCCTCGTCGCACACGAGGAGGCAGTCGACACCCGCCGCGTGCATCGTCCGGATGGCCTCCGACACGGGCATCGCGGGTGCCACGATGATCGGCTCGCCGACGCCCAGCGCGAACAGGTGCTCGCCCAGGATCGTGTCGTGGTAGTCCGCGAGCGGCTGCGGGATGTCGGATGCGGAGAGGTCCGCGCCGCAGTTGGTGCAGGTGTCCTCGCCCTCGAAGTTGTCGAACCGGCAGACGGGGCACAGCATCGGGCTACTCCACCGTCCAGGTCTCGCCGGCGAGCAGCACCGCCGCGAGGTCGCCCTCGCCGGACTTCTCGACCGCGGCCGCGATCTGGGACTCGACGAGGTCCGAGTGGGTGGGCCGGTCCACGTCCCGCAGGACCCCGACCGGGACCGGGAAGTCCGGCCAGAACATGCGCGACAGGATGAGGGCCAGGTACGGGTCCTCGGCGTGGGCGTCGTGGACCAGCAGGTCCGCCTCCGTCACGCCGTCCTCGCCGATCGCGACGACCTCGGGGTGCAGCCCCCGCAGGCGGATCCCCTTGTCGCGCTCCTTGCCGAACACCATCGGCTTGCCGTGCTCCAGCACCAGCATCCGGTCGTCGCGGACGTCTCGGTCCGTGAAGTCGCGCCAGGCGCCGTCGTTGAAGATGTTGCAGTTCTGGAGGACCTCGATGTACGAGGCGCCGCGGTGGCGCCCGCCGGCCTCGAGCGTGCCCTGCAGGTGCTCGGTGTGGGTGTCCACCGTCCGCGCGACGAACGTGGCCTCCGCGGCCAGCGCGATCGTGAGCGGCATGATCGGCCGATCCACCGAGCCCATCGGCGTGGACTTCGTCCGCTTGCCGAACTCCGACGTGGGCGAGGCCTGGCCCTTGGTCAGGCCGTAGATCCGGTTGTTGTGCATGACCATCGTGAAGTCCACGTTCCGGCGCATCGAGTGCAGGAAGTGGTTGCCGCCGATGGACAGCGCGTCGCCGTCGCCGGTGATCACCCAGACCATGAGCTCCGGGCGCGCGATCTTGAGGCCCGTGGCCAGCGTGGGGGCGCGGCCGTGGATCGAGTGGAAGCCGAACGTGTTCATGTAGTACGGCAGCCGCCCGGAGCAGCCGATGCCCGAGATGAACACGATGTTCTCGCGCGGCACGCCGAAGTCCGGCAT
>CAYJOH010000345.1:2035-3395 GCA_964371685.1 uncultured Anaerolineaceae bacterium | reverse complement strand
CTCACGATGGCATCGACCTCGAGGTCGCAGATGTCGCCGTTCCAGAGCTCGATTCGCGCCAATCGGACCTCCCGCCCGCGAGCGTCCGAATCCCCACGGGTGAACCCGCGGCATGGTACACCCGCGGCAGCCGGCGGGCCATGGCCGTGACGACCTCGTAGCTGATCGTCCCGGCCGTTGCGGCGAGCTCGAGCGCCGTGATCCGCTCGCCCTGCTGCTCGCCCAGGAGCACGAACTCGTCGTCCTCGGTGACCGCCGGCCCCGGCACGTCCGTCACGTCTGCCATCACTGCGTCCATCGCGACCCGCCCCACGAGCGGCACCCGCACGCCTCGGACGAGGGCCTCCGAGGCGTCCGAGAAGTCCCGCCGCCAGCCGTCGCCGTAGCCCACGGGGAGCGTCGCGATCCGCGAGCGTCGCGCGGTCACGAACGACGGGCCGTAGCTCACGCCGTGGCCGCCGGGCAGCTCCATCACGCGGACGGGTCGGGCCAGGAGCGCCATCACGGGCCGCAGCCCCGCGGCGGGCCCGACCACCTCGGGCCGTGGCACCAGGGCGTCGGGGACCATGCCGTAGATCGACAGCCCGGTGCGCACCGAGTCCCAGCGCCGGAGCCCCGGGGCGAGCACGCCGCCGCTCCCCGCGAGGTGGCGGCGCGTGGCGTCGGGACCCCAGTGCACCGCGTCGACCAGCGGCGCCAGCGCCTGGCCGAAGGCCTCGTCCTGCCCGACGGCGGTGTCGCGGTCGTCGGCCGCGGCGAGGTGCGTCCACACGCCCGCCAGCCGGACGCCGGGCGCCGCCAGCGCGACCTCCACGGCCGTGGGCACCATCTCGGGCAGCACGCCGCCTCGCCCCAGCCCGGTCTCGACCTCGATGTGGACCTCGAGCGGCCGGTCGCGGGCCTCGGCGGACGCGCTCCAGACCGCCGCCGCCGCGAGCAGCCTCGCGTTTTGCAGGCCGGGCCCGGTGCTGGTGGCGATTCCCGCCCGCGCCGCCTCCCCCACCCCGTCGGGCGGGATCGGGTACAGGACGAGGATCGGCAGCGTCACGCCGGCCGCCCGCAGCTCCAGGCCCTCGTCGAGCGTCGCGACGGAGAGGCCGTCGGCGCCGGCGTCCTCGAGCGCCAGCGCAATCGGCTCGGCACCGTGCCCGTAGGCGTCGGCCTTGACCACGGGCTCCACGCGGACCCCCGGGCCGACGACGGCGCGCAGGACCTCGAGGTTCGACCGCAGCGCGTCGAGGTCCAGCTCCAGCCAGGCGGTCCTGGGCAGCGGCGGCAGCCCGGCCCGGGCGAGGCGGAGCTCGATCGGCGGGCGCGGGGCCATGCTCATCCGGGAGGATCGGTCGCGGTGCTCATCCCG
>CAYJOH010000345.1:0-1935 GCA_964371685.1 uncultured Anaerolineaceae bacterium | reverse complement strand
TCGGCGGGCGCGGGGCCATGCTCATCCGGGAGGATCGGTCGCGGTGCTCATCCCGTGGCGGGATCGGGCCCGGCCTCGCTGCCGCGCGTCTCGCCGCCGCGCGTCTCGCCCTCGCGCGCCTCGCCGCCCCGCGCCCCGAACCCGAGCCGGCGGCCACTCCGGAGGCGCTCCGCGATCCCGGCCAGGCGCTTGCGCGCGAGCGGGATCGCGTCGGGGAGGTCGCCCGCGAGCAGGCCCGCGTCGCCGATCCGGTCGCGCACCACGTCACCCGCCAGCCCGTGGAGGTAGACGCCGAGGCGCGCCGCGTCGAAGGGCGCGAGGCCCTGGGCGAGGAGCGCCCCGATCGTCCCGGACAGGACGTCGCCGGTCCCGCCGGACGCCATGGCCGGGTTCTCGAACGGCGCCACGGCCGTCGTGCCGTCCGGCGACGCGATCACCGTCCGGGCGCCCTTGAGGACCACGACCTGCCGCCACTCCGCGGCCGCGGCGGCGGCGGCTCGCACCCGGGCCTCGTCGTCGTCCCGCAGGTCGCCGTCCGCGGCGGCGTCATGGCCGGCGCCAGCCCGCAGGCGCGCGAACTCGCCGGCGTGGGGCGTCAGCACGCACGGGCGCGTCACGGAATCCCACCAGGCGTCGGCCGAGGCGAGTGTCCGGAGCGCCTCGGCGTCCAGCACCGCCGGCGCCGCCGGCTCCTCGGGGATCGTGAGCAGGAGTCGCAGCAGGTCCGCCGTCGCCAGGGCGGGCCGGAGGCCCGGGCCGATCACCAGCGCGTCGTGCTCGTGGTCGAGGATCTTGGCGAGGGCGGGCTCCGGGTCCACCTCCTCGACGTCGTCCTCGGGCAGCGCCATCGTCGTCGCCTCCACGACCTTGGCGGCGAACAGCGGCTGCAGGCTCTCGGGCACGGCGAGCGTCACCAGGCCCGCCCCCGCGCGACCGGCTGCGCGGCACACGAGCAACGCGGCGCCCGCGTAGTCGAGCGAGCCGGCCACCACCAGCAGCTTGCCGAACGTCCCCTTGTGCCCCCGCGCGTCGCGGTCCGGCAGGAGCTGCGCCATCGCCTCGTCGTCGAGGAGCACCGAGCCGCCCGGCACCGCCGTGGCCGTGGCCGTGCCCGCGCTCGCTCCCTCGCGCCGGCCGAACCCGACGGGGCGCCGGTCAGTCATCGCCGTCCGCCCCGCGGCCGGCGGTCTCGACCTCGGCGGCCATCGCCCGGGTCGCCTCGTGGAGCTCCCGCATGCGCTCGAACCGCGCCATCAGCTGGCGCTCCCGGTCGTCCAGGCGGGCGTCGATGTCGAGCGGGAAGACGTAGCGGCCGCCGGCGGTCCGGACGCCGAACGCCACCGCCACGGCGTACTCCGCCTCGTGGCTGATCGAGACCGCGATCCGCGCCATCCCCAGCTGCTCGGCGCGCCGGGCGGCGCGGCCGTTCAGGCGCACCGACGGCTGGCCGGTTGGCAGGCGCTCGATCTCGATGTCCGTCCAGCCGATGCCGCGGACCCCGAGCCCCAGGACCTTGGACACGGCCTCCTTGGCCGCCCATCGACCGGCGAACGTCTCCGGCCGGTCGCGCACGTACCGTCGCTCGCCGGCGGTCAGGACCCGCTTGCTGAACCGCTCGCCGAACCGGGCCATCGTGGCCCGGATCCGGTCCACCTTGACGATGTCGACACCCAGCTCCGTAACCTCAGGCCAATGGCTCGCGGGCGCGCCATCCTCGGGCCGATGGCTCGCAGGAGCGTCGCCTCGGACCTCGGAGGGTTCCATCCCCCTACTCCACCGTCACCGACTTGGCGAGGTTGCGCGGCTGGTCCACGTCCGTGCCCCGGGCCACGGCCGTGTGGTAGGCGAACAGCTGGAGCGGGATCACGGCCAGCACCGGCGACAGCGCCTCGTGGGTGTCGGGGACCCACAGCACGTCGTCGGCGAAGCGCTCGA
>CAYJOH010000344.1:0-3412 GCA_964371685.1 uncultured Anaerolineaceae bacterium | reverse complement strand
CTACCAGCCCGGCAAGCGGGCGATGCTCAAGATCAAGCACGAGCGGACCGCGGACTGCGTGGTGGCCGGGTTCCGGTGGCACAAGAACGGCCCCGGGACGCACGTGGGGTCGCTGCTGCTGGGGCTGTTCGACGACGCCGGCACGCTCCACCACGTCGGCATCACGTCGTCGTTCACGTGGGAGCGGCGGGCCGCGCTGGTCGAGGAGCTGGCGCCGCTCCGGGACGGGGCGCTGGACGGGCACCCGTGGGCCGAGTGGGCGGAGTGGTCGGCCGCGGGCACGGCCGATGCGTCCGGGCAGCGGCTGCCCGGCGCGACCTCGCGCTGGAACCGCGGCAAGGACCTGTCCTGGGAGCCGCTGCGGACGGAGCGCGTGGTGGAGGTGGCCTACGACCACCTCCAGGGCGACCGGTTCCGGCACGCGACGACGTTCCGCCGCTGGCGTCCGGACAAGTCGCCGGCCGACTGCCGCTACGACCAGCTGGAGACGACCGCGCCGTTCGAGCTGTCACGGATCTTCGGGGTCGACGTCTAGCCCGGCATGGACGCGCTCGACGTCCCGGCCGGGCTGGTCGCCACGCTCGCGGTCGCGGCATTCGCGGTTGCGCTCCTCGCCGCCGTCGTCGCGCCACTCCTGTCGCGGCTGGGCCGGGTCGCGCCGTGGCGCGGCGCGATCGTCCTCGTCCCGTTCGCGCTGCTCATGGTGGGCGCGGGGCTGGCCGTCGCGTCGAGCGCGCTGGGCAGCGTGTCCGCCGGCCGGGTCGGTGTGCGCGAGGTCGCGACGGGCGCGCTCGCCGTCCTGTGCCTGACGCCGGTCGTGGGCGTGCTCGCCGTCCGCGGGCGGTACGGGGCGCCCGGCGAGCGCACGTTCCGACAGCAGATCGCCGCCAACCGCGCGAGCTCGGTCCTCCTCGTCGCCGTGTTGTTCGAGGTCGTGGGCGTGACGGCGTTCCTGATCGGCGCCGGCGTGGGCGTCGGGTTCGGCGCGGCGCTGCTCGCCGGCCTGGTGGTGGCCGGGCTGTCGATCGCGGTGACCGTGGGCGCCACGGCGTTCGCGCTGCTGCGTGGCGACACGCTGGTCCTCGACCTGGCCCGGGCCCGCCCCGCCGGACCGGCGGATCGCCGGCTCGTGAACGTCGTCGCGGAGCTGTCGACGGCGGCCGGGATCCCGGCACCCGCGGTGTTCGTCATCGACGTCCCGGCGGCCAACGCCCTGTCGATCGGTCGTGACCCGGCCCATGCCTCGATCGCGATCACCCGCGGGCTGCTCGAGCGCCTCGACCGCGAGGAGCTCCAGGGCGTGGTGGCCCACGAGCTCGCCCACGTGGCCAACCTCGACTCGCGCCACGCGCTGCTGGTGGCCTTGCTGGTCGGCGCGGTCGTGCTGCTGACCGACGTGTTCCTCCAGGTCGCGATCGAGGTGGCGACCCACCCGTGGATGGGCGGGGACTCGCTGTCGGAGATCGTGGGCAGCCTCGCCGCCTGGCTGGTCGTCGCCATTGTCGGCCTCGCCTTCGCAGGGGTGCTCCGGCTGTTCGCCCCCCTGGCCGCGCTCGCCGTCCAGGCCGCCGTGAGCCGGGACCGCGAGTACCTGGCCGACGCGACGTCGGTGGGCATCACGCGCAACCCCGCCGGGCTCGTGTCGGCGCTGCGCAAGCTGGAGCACGTGCACGGCGAGATGCCGGACGCGAACCGCGGCACGCAGCACCTGTGGATCGTCAACCCGGTCCGCGAGGGCCGAGCCGGCGAACGGGGCTGGTTCGCGACCCACCCCGCGACGGCCGACCGCGTCGCCCGGCTGGTGGCGCTGTCGGGGATGGGCGATGCCGCTGCCGCGGAGGGCCCGCCCGAGGTCGGTTGACATCGTCCTGCCGCTCGACGAGGGCCCAGCGCCGGTCGCGCTCGATGGCGCCCGGCTCGCCTGGGTTAGGCGCCGGTGGGCGCGTCGCCGGCGCGACCGGCCCGCTTGCGCGGCGCGCGCTCCGCCTGGCCGGCACGATCCGGCCACTCGTAGCCCGCCCACGGGTCGTAGTCGGGGTCGAGGGGCTCCTGGGGCGGCCGCAGCGCCTCGGGCACGTGCACCAGGTTGACCCGCAGCCGATACCACACGTAGGCGCGGCCGCGCATGCCGTCGGTCAGGATGTCGGCGGGCTCGAGGTGCGCGGCGGCCTCCGGGTGGCGGGCCTTCCAGCGCTCGAGGCCCTCGTTGACCTCGGCCTTGGTGGCCGCGCGGGCGATCTCGATGACCGGGATCGAGCTCTTGCGTCGCCCGGTCGGCGTTGGGCGGGTGCCCTCCCATTCGGTCGGCAGGCCGGCGTTGCGGTCGCCGGCCGCGACGGCCGCCGCCCGTTCCGCGGCGATTTCCGGCGGCGGCCCGCCGTCCACGCCCCGGCCCGTGTACTCCGTGTCGGCCCGCCGCTTGCGAGACGGCTGGACCCGCGGCGGCTCGCCGGCCTGCTTGGCGTAGTTGGGCGGCCACGGGGCGTCGCCCATGCCCTCGGCCTCGTGGCGGGCGGACAGCTCCAGCAGCGCGTCCAGCGTGCCCACGGCGCCGTCGATCCCCGCCCCGGCGTCGCCGCGATCCGCGTAGATGGCCGGCACCGTCGCCAGCGTGAAGTCCTCGGCCACGACGTCGGCGACCTCGTCCCAGCGGAGCGGGAACGAGACCCGGGCATCGGGGAGCGGCCGCACGGAATACGCGGACGCCACGGTCCGGTCCTTCGCGTTCTGGTTGTAGTCGAGGAACACGCCGTGGCGCTCCTCCTTCCACCACTTGCTGGTGGCGATGGACGGCGCCCGGCGCTCCACGTCCCGGGCCAGGGCCAGCGCCGCCCGGCGGACCTGCGGGTAGGTCCAGCGGCGCTCGATCCGCACGTTGACGTGGATCCCGCGCGAGCCCGACGTCTTCGGCCAGCCGACCAGGCCGACCGCCGCGAGGGCCTCCCGGACCACCATCGCGACCTCGCGGACCTGCGACCAGGGGACGCCGGGCACCGGGTCCAGATCCACCCGCAGCTCGTCCGGGTGGTCCATGTCGTCGGCACGGACGGGGTGGGGGTTGAGGTCGATGCAGCCGAGGTTGGCGACCCAGGCGAGTCCCGCCGCCTCGTCCACGACGACCTCGTCGGCGGTCCGGCCGGACGGGAACATGAGCGTCGCCACGCGCATCCAGTCGGGGCGATTGTCCGGGGCGCGCTTCTGGAAGAACGGCTCCTTCTCGATCCCGTCCACGAACCGCTTGAGCGCCATCGGCCGGCCGCGCACGCCGACCAGGGCGCCGTCGGCGACGGCGAGGAAGTAGCGGACGACGTCGAGCTTGGTGTAGCCCGGGACCGGGAAGTACACCTTGTCCGGGTTGGTGACGGTGACCTCGCGGCCCCCGACCTCGAGGAGCTCCTTGCGCGGTGCCATG
>CAYJOH010000343.1:0-3417 GCA_964371685.1 uncultured Anaerolineaceae bacterium | reverse complement strand
TCGCCCCCGACGCCATCCGGCGAGCGGCCGCGGCGTTCACGGGCGTGGAGCACCGGCTCCAGGCCGTGGCCCTGGTGGACGACATCCGCTTCGTCAACGACTCACAGGGCACCCAGCCGGACGCGGTGATCGCGGCGCTGCGAGCCTTCCCGGCCCCGGTCGTGCTGATCGCAGGCGGACGGGACAAGGGCGTCGACCTCACGGAGATGGCGCGTGTCGCGGCCGAGACGGCCCACGCGGCCGTGCTCATCGGCGAGAGCGGTCCCACGATCGAGGCCCTGTTCCGCAAGGCCGGCCTCGCCTGCACGCAGCGCGCCGCCTCCCTGGACGAGGCCGTGGCGGTCGCCGCCGGGTTCGCGCGCGACGCCCTGGCAACCTGCCCCGAGGGCACCGTGGCCACCGTGGTCCTGAGCCCGGCGGCCGCCTCGTTCGACATGTTCGAGTACTACGCTGCTAGGGGCCGCGCGTTCATCGCCGCCGTCGCGCGCCTCGCGGGCCGCGACCCCCGCTCCGGAGGGCCTGCATGAGCACGACGCCCCTGTCGATCCCGCGCACGGTCGTCCGGGCGCGGCCGAAGGACACGCTCCAGCGCGAGCGCCACGAGCCCGAGTACGGGATCCTGGTGTCCATCATCGCCCTCGCGGCCATCGGGATCCTGATGGTCTACTCGTCATCGGCCATGAAGGCGTTCCTGCTGAAGGACGACACGTTCCTGATCGTCGGGCCGCAGATCGCGTGGGCGGCCGTGGGAATCGTGGCGATGGTCGTGATGATGCGGGTCGACTACCGGTGGCTCCGCGTCGTGTCGGTGCCGCTGTTCCTGATCGCCGTCGCCAGCCTCATGCTCGTGTTCGTGGGCGAGCTCAACGTGGTCGTGGGCGGGTCCGCCCGGTGGCTGAAGGTCGGCCCGCTGCCCGCCGTCCACCCGGCCGAGTTCATGAAGCTCGCCCTGGTCGTGTATCTCGCCCACTGGTTCGCCCGGCGCGGCACCTCGACCCGTGGCTTCTGGGCCGGGACCGTGCCGTTCCTCGTGATCGCCGGCCCCGTGACGATGCTCGTCCTGCTCGAGCCCGACCTGGGCACCGCGTCCGTGCTGGCGTTCACGGCGTTCACGATGTTCTTCCTCGCGGGCGCCAACCTGGTGCACCTCGCCGGGCTTGCCGCGGCCGCGGTGCCGGCCGTCGCACTCCTGTTCCTGCGCGGCTACCAGATGGAACGGATCGCGGCCTGGCTGGACCCCTGGAAGGACGCGGCCGGCCTCGGCTTCCACAGCGTCCAGGGGTATTACGCCCTCGCGCTGGGCGGCGTGTTCGGGGCCGGCCTCGGGGAGAGCCGGCTCGCCGGCGGGCTGTTCCTGCCCAACGCGAGCAACGACTTCATCTTCGCGATCATCGGCGAGGAGTTCGGCCTGATCGGGGCTGGGCTCGTGATCCTGCTGTTCCTCGCCTTCGGCTACCTCGGCATCCGGACCTCGCTCGGTGCCCCGGACACGTTCGGCGCCCTGCTCGCCGGGGGGATCACCAGCTGGATCTGCATCCAGGCGTTTGTCAACATGGCCGTCGTCGTGGGGCTCCTTCCCGTCACCGGCATCCCGATGCCGTTCGTGTCCGCCGGCGGGTCCTCGCTGATCATCAGCTTCGCCGCGGTGGGCATCCTGCTCTCCGTGTCCCGCGAGACCGTCGAGAAAGGAACCTGGAACGATGCGCCTGCTGATCGCGGGCGGGGGAACGGGCGGGCATATCTACCCGGCCCTCGCCGTCGCCCGGTCGCTCCGCGCACGACCCGGCGCGCCTGACATCGCCTGGCTCGGCGGGCACCGCGGCCTCGAGGCGTCGATCGTCCCCGCGGCCGGCATCCCGCTGCGCCGGCTGTGGCTCCGCTCGCTGCGCAGCGCGGGCCGCGACATCCACCTGGTGCTGGACCCGGTCCGGCTCGTGCTGTCCGTGCCCCAGGCGCTCGTGATGCTGCTCGCGCGACGGCCCGCCGCCGTGTTCACCACCGGTGGCTACGTGGCGATCCCGGTGCTCCTGGCGGCGTGGCTGCTGCGCATCCCGAGCGTCCTGTGGGACGGCAACGTGGTCCCGGGCCGCAGCGTCCGGCTGGTCGCCCGCTGGGCGACGGTCGCCGCCGTCAGCCATGCGGCGACGGCCACGGCGCTCGGCCACCCGCGGGCGTACCTGACCGGGACGCCGATCCGGTCCACGGCCGGGGTGGACGTGGACGAGGCGCGCGAGCGGTTCGGCGCGCGGCCGGGCGAGCGGATGCTGCTCGTGTTCGGCGGGTCGCAGGCCGTGCGGCGGATGAACGACGCGGTGCGCGACGCGCTGCCGCGGCTCGTGGAGCGCGTGAGGGTGGTCCACGTCACCGGCGACGACGGCTACGGGCCCGCGCTGACCGCCCGCGAGGCGCTGCCCGCGGAGCTCCGCGACCGGTACCGCCCGTACCCCTTCCTGCACGAGGAGATGACGGCGGCGCTGGCCGCGGCGGACCTCGCCCTGGGCCGCGCCGGCGCGTCGACGCTCGCGGAGGCCGCGGCGTTCGCGCTGCCGCTGGCCATCGTCCCGTACCCGCACGCGGCCGGGCACCAGCGGCTGAACGCGGTGGCCTACGCCGAGGCCGGCGCGGGGGTGCTGATCGAGGACGAGGCGCTCGACGCCGACGCGCTGGTCGAGGCGGCCGGCCTGCTCGCGGATCCGGCGCGCCACGCGCGGATGTCGGCCGCCGCGCGGGACCTGGCCCGTCCGGGGGCCGCGGACGCGGTCGCGGACCTCGTCCTGGCGGCGGCCCTGCGGGAGCCGCTGCCGGACGCCGCGGAGGTCGAGGCGGTCGCGCGCGGGGGGCGGCGGTGACCGGCTCGGCACCGTTCGACGCGCTCGCGGTCGGCACCGACATCGCCCGCCGGCTGGGCGTCAAGACGGTCCGCGACGAGTCGCTGGCCCGCTTCACCACGATGCGGGTGGGCGGCCGGGCGGACCTGTTCGCGGTGGCGCACAACGCGTTCGAGCTGCGTGGCCTCGCGAAGTACGCGCGGGCACGCGGGATCCCGCTGTTCATCCTCGGCCGCGGCAGCAACCTCGTGATCTCGGACGCGGGCATCCGGGGGATCGTGGTCCAGGCGCGCGCCGAGGCGTCGCGCATCGAGGGCGACCGGTATCACGCGGACTGCGGCGGGGCCAGGGCGCGCGCGGCCACCGAGACGCAGACGGCCGGCCTGTCGGGCCTCGAGTTCGGGCTCGCGATCCCGGGCACGGTGGGCGGGGCCATCTGGGCCAACGCAGGCGCGCACGATGGCGACGTGGCCGGGGTGCTGGAGTCCGCGACGGTCCTGCTGGCCGACGGCACGGAGCGGGAGCTGCCCGCGGCGGAGCTCGGGTTCGCCTACCGCCACAGCCGGTTCAAGGCGGCCGCCGAGGCCGC
>CAYJOH010000342.1:0-3429 GCA_964371685.1 uncultured Anaerolineaceae bacterium | reverse complement strand
CCTGGTCGCGGACGCGCCGAACCCCAACGCGGCGTACGCGTGGCTCAACTACGTCCACGATCCGGAGGTCCAGGCCGCCGAGACGAACTTCACCGGCTACGGCACGCCCAACGACGAGGCCAGGAAGTTCATCGACGCCGAGGTGCTCGCCGACCCGGCGATCTTCCCGCCCGAGGACGTCATGTCGAGCCTCGAGGGCGCCGTGGACACGTCCGGCAACGAGCAGCGGATCGACATCTGGCAGGAGTTCAAGTCGGCGATCGGCGGCTGACCGGCGGCGATCCCTGACGACACGGAGAGCGGCGCCAATGGCGGCGACGGCACCCGCGGATCGGGCGGGAGGGCGGCGGGGGATGTCCGCCCTCCTGACGACCGCGCTCGTCTTCCCGGCGGGCCTGTGGTACGTCGCGCTGCTGGTGGCGCCGCTGCTCATCGTCGTCGTGTTCAGCTTCGGCACCCGGGCGACGAACGGCGGCTACGAGCCCGGCCTCGTGCTCACCAACTACGAGCGCCTGCTGCAGCCCCAGCGCATCGAGCCGTTCATCACCTCGCTGTGGATGGCGATCGCCGGCACCATCGGCTGCCTGCTGGTAGGGCTGCCGCTCGCGTACTTCATCGCCACCCGGGCCCGGAGGCGGAAGGGCCTGTTCATCCTGCTGCTCGTCATCCCGTTCTGGACGAGCTTCCTCATCCGCACGTACGCGTGGCTCATCGTCCTGGGCCGCGAGAACCTCGGCGGGCTCATCGGGGACCTGATCGGCGACCCGGACTTCCGCATCCTGGGCACGCCGGTCGCCGTCCTCCTGGGGCTGGTCTACGGCTACCTGCCGCTCATGGTGTTCCCCCTGTACGTGACCCTGGAGCGCATGGACCGGACGCTCGTCGAGGCGTCCAAGGACCTCGGCGCCGCGCGCTGGGCGACGTTCCGCCAGGTCACCCTCCCGATCGCCCTGCCCGGCCTGATCACCGGCAGCATCCTCGTGTTCATCCCGATGATGGGCGAGTACGTCATCCCCTCGATCCTGGGCTACGGGCGCACGTTCCTGATGGGCAACGCGCTCGTGGACGCGTTCATCCAGACCCGCAACTGGCCGTTCGGGTCCGCGATGGCCGTGGGGCTGATCATGGTGATGCTGGTCACCATCACGATCTACGTGTGGTTCGTGAACCGCGGCCGACACGGCCGCGACGTGAGCGTGCTGTGAGCCGCGTCCCGTGAGCGCCCCCGCGATCCCGGTCGCCGGCCCCGTCCGGGCGGGCGGCCGCACGAAGGCGAAGGTGGACCGCTGGAACACCGTCGTGGAGGCCTGGCTGCGCGGCCACTCCGCGATCGTCTACGCGTTCCTGTACCTGCCGATCGTGATCGTCGTCCTGTTCAGCTTCAATGCCAACCGGCTGGCGACGATCTGGACCGGCTTCACCACCGACTGGTACTCGATCGCGCTCAACGACGAGGTCGTGCTCAGCGCGCTGCGCAACAGCTTCTCGGTGGCGCTGCCCAACGCGATCCTCGCCACCCTGATCGGGACGGCGGCGGCGCTGGGCCTCCAGCGCGTCCCGAAGCCCGTCCGGATCGTGTTCGACGCGCTGACCTACATCTCGATCATCGTGCCCGAGGTCGTGATCGCGCTGTCCACCCTCGTCCTGTTCGCGTCCGGGTTCTCGTTCATCAACGACATCACCGGGATGCGGCTCCAGCTGGGCATCCCCACGATCGTGGCCGCGCACATGCTGTTCAACATCAGCATCGTGCTGCTGCTGGTCCGGGCCCGGCTGTCGGGGATGGACCGGACGCTGGTGGAGGCATCGTTCGACCTCTACGCCTCGCCCTGGCGCACGTTCCGGCAGATCACGTTTCCGCAGCTGCTGCCCGCGATCGTGGCCGGGTTCCTGCTCGCGTTCACGTTCAGCTTCGACGACTACGTGATCACGTCGTTCGTGTCCGGGCCTGGCTCGTCCACGCTGCCGATCTTCATCTTCGGCCAGGTCAAGCGGGGCGTGACGCCGGAGACCAACGCGGTCGCGACGATGATGCTGTTCGTGACCCTCGCCCTGCTCGCGGTGGGCCAGCTCGCCCTCGCCCGCGGCGCGCGCCGGACCGGCGGCGTCCAGGAGGGCGGGATGGCCGGGATGATCGCCCAGCAGCGCTGAGGCCGTAGCCCGGCGGGCTGTCGCCGGCGCCACGTGCCGGGCCAGGCCGCGCCGGGTGGGCCCTCCCGCGGCGGCCGCGCGCGCCGCGGCTCACCCAGCGCCGGCGAGCTCCGGCTCCGGCAACCCGGCCTCCGCGGCCAGCAGCAGCGCCTTGTCCGTCCGCTCCCAGGGCACGTCCAGGTCCTCTCGGCCGAAGTGGCCATAGGCGGCGGTCTGCCGGTAGATCGGACGCCGGAGGTCCAGCGAGTCGATGATCGACGCGGGGCGCAGGTCGAAGTGGCGCTCCACGAGCTGCTGGATCCGGTCGTCCGGGACCTTCCCGGTGCCGAACGTCTCGATCGAGAGCGAGATCGGCCGCGCGATCCCGATCCCGTACGCGACCTCGATCTCGAACCGGTCCGCGAGACCCGCCGCGACCACGTTCTTGGCCACCCATCGCGCGGCGTATGCGGCGGAGCGGTCCACCTTCGTCGGGTCCTTGCCCGAGAACGCGCCGCCGCCATGGCGGGCCATGCCGCCGTAGGAGTCCACGATGATCTTGCGGCCGGTCAAGCCGGCGTCGCCCATCGGCCCGCCGGTCACGAACCGCCCCGTCGGGTTGACGTGCATCACGGGGTCCACCGGGCGCAGCTCGTCGGGGATCGAGGGCAGGATCACGAACTCGGCGATGTCGGAGCGGATCCGCTCGGCCCGCACGTCCGCGTCATGCTGCGCCGCGACCACGACCGTGCGCACGCGCTTGGGCACGCCCCGCTCGTACTCCACCGTGACCTGGGTCTTGCCGTCCGGGCGCAGGTAGTGGAGCTGGCCGGACTTGCGGACCTCGGCCAGCCGGCGGGCCATGCGGTGCGCCAGCGCGATCGGCAGCGGCATCAGCTCCGGCGTCTCGCGGCAGGCGTAGCCGAACATCATCCCCTGGTCGCCCGCGCCCAGCTCGTGGGCCGGGGCGGCGTCCGCGCGGACCTCGAGCGCCGTGTCCACGCCCTGCGCGATGTCGGCCGACTGCTCCTTGACGCTCACGATGGTGCCGCAGGTCAGGTAGTCGAACCCGTACTCCGCCTTGGTGTAGCCGATATCGCGCACGGTGTCCCGGACGATGGACTGGAAGTCGATGTAGGTGGACGTCGTGATCTCGCCGAGCACGAGCACGAGGCCGGTCGTTGTCGCCGTCTCGCACGCGACCCGCGCGTCCGGGTCGTCGCGGATGATCGCGTCCAGGATGGCGTCCGAGATCTGGTCGCACATCTTGTCCGGGTGGCCTTCGGTGACCGACTCGGA
>CAYJOH010000341.1:0-3450 GCA_964371685.1 uncultured Anaerolineaceae bacterium | reverse complement strand
GGAGGCGACGGCGGAGCGGAGCGCCGACGGCTGAGGCCTGCCGGCGGCGCCCGGCCGCCTGCTGGACAGGCGTCCGGATGGAGGGCCGCGCGCTGTGCGGCGCGCCGAATCCCGGCCGCCTGCTGGACAGGCAGCGGGCGCGGCGCATGCTCCGGGACCTGCGCGTCGCCCACCCAGGCGGCCGCGATCCGAACCCACTCGGCGGCGGTGCACGACGCCCGGGTCGGCGGCGGCGAATGCGGTCATGATCAGCGGTGCACGGAGGGACTGACCGTGGACGCAACCCGCTTCAGCGGGCTTCGGGACCTCATCGCCGTCATCATCGCCGCGCTCGCCTGCCCGGTCGCGGTGTTCGGCGGCACGAACCTGGGGTGCGTCGGGCAGGGGTTCTCGAGCGACTGCGCCATGGCGGCGGTCGCGATCTCGCCGATCATGCTGCTCGCCGCCGGCGTGGTGACCGGGGTCGTCACGCGCGGCTGGACCGGCCTGTTGATGGTGTTCGTCGGCACCGTGATCGGGATGACCGCGATCCTGGTCCTGTCGTTCGGCGTGGGCGACCCGGTGCCGCTCGATCCGATCGCCGGGTTCATCGCAACGGTCTGGTTCTTCGGCCCGCTCGCGATCGGGTACGGGATGGGGCGGGTCATCGTCCGGCTGGTCGAGACGCGCGGACCGGGCGGCGACGACCGGCAATGACGCGGTGCCGTCATGGGCGCGCCCGGCGGTAACCACGGGTGCTGACGCAGCTCGCGGTCAGCGGCGCCGGCGGCGACGGCCGTCAGCGGGTCAGCGCGTGTCCCCAGGCGGGGCCGCGTCGCCCGGCCCGCCGCCATCGCTCCCCCGCCACGGCGCCATCCGGCCCACCGCGACCAGCAGGCCGTGGATCAGCGCCTCGGGGCGGGGCGGGCAGCCCGGGACCAGGACGTCGACCGGCAGCACCTCGCCGATCCCGTCGCGGCCCGCATAGCTGCCGGCGAACACCCCGCCGCTGATCGCGCAGGCGCCGACGGCGACCACGAGCCGCGGCTCAGGCATCGCCTCGTACGTGCGCCGGGCGGCCTCCTCCAGGTTGCGGGTCATCGTCCCGGTGACGAGCAGCAGGTCGGCATGCCGGGGCGACGCGACGAAGTCGATGCCCAGGCGCTGGACGTCGTGGTAGGGGTTGAGCAGGGCGGCGATCTCCCAGTCGCAGCCGTTGCACGAGCCGGCGTCGAGGTGCCGGACGTGCAGCGAGCGGCCCAGCGTGCGATCGATCGCCCGGCGGAGCCGCCGGCCGGCCCCGAGCTCGTCGGGGGCGATGGGCTCGGGCGCCGTCATGGCGTCCTCCGTATTGGGTGGACGACCACGAGATCCTCGCGGCCGCGGACGGCGAGCTCGATCCGGTCGCTCATCCGGATGGCGCCGGGCGGGCACGCCCGGGCGCAGGCGCCGCACAGGATGCAGGCGCCGGCGTCCAGCGACCACGTCGACCCCGTGACCCGGATCGCCCCGGTGGGACAGGCGTCCACGCACGCGGCCGTCGCATCGCAGCGGACGACATCGAGCTCCGGGATGCCACGGGCGGCCGGCGGCAGGTCCGGCCCGGCGTCCGGGTAGCGGCTGGTCACCGTCCCGCGGCGGAGCGGGCGGAGGATCCGGTCGAAGACGTCGAGGGGCATCGTCAGCGGTCCGTGCAGGCGTAGCAGAGCTCGAAGCTCTTGTTGATCAACGGGAAGTCGGGGACGAGGTTGCCGGGCACCGCGGCGGCCACCACCGGCCAGTTGGCGAACGACGCCGACCGGAGGCGGAGGCGGTCGATCGTGCCGCCCTCCCCGGCCCGGAGCCACAGCCAGGAGGCGCCCCGCGGGCCTTCGGCGGCGCCCAGCGCAGAGCCGCCCGCCTGCGGCACCGCGGCAAGCGGCGCCGTCACGGGTCCGGCGGGCATCCGGCCGAGGGTCTCGGCGAGCAGCCGGAGCGACGCCTGGGCCTCCTGGGCGCGGACGTGGAACCGCGCAGCCACGTCGCCGGCGGAGGCGGTGACCACGCCGACCTCGAGCTCGTCGTAGGCGGCGTACGGGGCGTCGTGACGCAGGTCGACGCGCAGCCCGGTCGCGCGCGCCGCGACGCCCAGCGCCCCCAGGGCGGCCGCGGTCTCGGCGGGCACGACGCCGGTGCCGTGCAGCCGGGACATCACCCCCTCGGAGCGGACGACGGCGCGGACCGCGGCCGCGAGCTCCGGCCCGACGGCCTCGAGGGTCGACGGCAGCGCCGCCAGCGCCGCCGGGTCGAGCTCGAACGCGAGCCCGCCCGGGGCCACGATCCCGGCCAGGTAGCGGTGCCCGGTGAGCGCGTCGTTGGCGCGGAGCAGCCGCTCCTTGAGCCAGCCCAGGCGCGACACGCCGGAGGTAAACCCGATCCCGGCGCAGATGTTGCCGAGGTCGCCGACGTGGTTGTACAGCCGCTCGAGCTCGGCCAGCAGCACCCGCGCCCAGCGGGCCCGGGGCGGGATCCCGGTGCCGGTCAGCGTCTCCACCGCCTGTGCATAGGCGAGGCCGTGGGTGACCGCGCACACCCCGCAGGCACGCTCCACGAGTGGCGCCGCGGCCCCGAACGCCCGGCCCTCGGCGAGCTTCTCCAGGCCGCGATGGACGAAGAACAGCCGCGCGTCGAGGTGGAGGACCCGCTCGCCCATCGCGGAGAACCGGAAGTGGCCGGGCTCGATGACGCCGGCGTGGATGGGGCCGACCGGCAGCTGGTACACGCCCTCGCCGTGGACCTCGAACGGCACGAACCGGCGCTCGCCCTCCGGCGGCCGGACGCCGGCCGGGACGTCCTTGCGCAGCGGGTGGTAGCCGCGCGGCCAGCGCTCGTGGAGCACCAGGCGGCGCGGGTCCGGGTGGCCGACCGGCACGATCCCCAGCAGGTCGCGCGCCTCGCGCTCGTCCCAGTGCGCGGCCGGGACCAGCGGCGTGACCGACGGGTAGGACGCAGCGTCGAGCGGCACCGCCGCGCGGAGCCGGGCGAGCGAGCCGTCGGGGCGGGCCGCCACGGCCTCGACCGCAAGCCCGTCGCCGCCCACCGAGCGCTCGTCGAGGCCGACCAGCATCACGAACCGGGCACCGGTCGCCAGCTCGCCGGCGAGGCGCGGACCCAGCGCGTCCCCGGGCACGTGGTCGATCGCGTCGATCGTGGGGATCCGCTCAGCCACCGCCGCCTCCGAGGACCGCCACGACCTGGTCCAGCACCGTGGCGATGGGCGACGGCGTCCACAGGCCGGCGACCATCACGACGGCCAGCGGGACCGCCAGCAGGAGCGCGTTGGCCGACGGCCGGGCGCGTCGGGAGGGGCGGGGCTCGCCGTCGCGCTCGAGAGCCGGTTCCGCGTCGGCCGCGCCATGCCCCCTCCGCGGACCGGACACGACCGCGACCCGCACCACGTGGAACAGCAGCCCGGCCAGGGCGAGCGCGAGG
>CAYJOH010000340.1:0-3462 GCA_964371685.1 uncultured Anaerolineaceae bacterium | reverse complement strand
CCGGCTGGTTGCCGTTCGGATCCCAGTCCTCGCCCACGGCGACCAGGCGCCGGCCGTCAACGACCAGCCCGGAGACCGACGCGCCCGCCGCGAAGGGCTGATCCGGGAGCGCCCGCTCCCAGCTCCGTCCATCTCGCGAGGTCCAGAGCCGCACCCCGGCCTCGCCCTCGGCCTCGCCGATCGCGAGCAGGCCCGGCCCGCCGGCCACGATCAGCGCGCTACCGGCGAAGGTCCCGGGCGGCGGCGCCACGCCACCGAGCCAGCGGACCGGCAGCCGCTGCAGCGCCCCGTCGGCCACGCGCAGCCACTCCGTCTCGAGCCCCCAGCCGCAGCTCAGGTCCACGGTGCTCGCCGGGTCTACCGCCGGGCCGGCGACCGAGGCCTGCAAGCCGAGCAGCTGCTCGCACCGGATGCGCTCCGCGTGCGGCCCCTCGTTGCCGGTCAGGTGCTCGCCGCCCGCGAACGGCACGGACTGCCACAGCTGGGTGTCCTGGTCGCCGGCGAGCAATGGCTCCTCGACCTTCGCCCACGAGCGGCCATCGGCGGATCGCCAGACCGCGCCGTCGTACGTCGCGCCGTCGTCGGTCCAGCCGACGGCGAGGTAGCCGTCGCGGGTTGCGGCCACGTGGCTCACGCCACCAGGCCCGAGGCCCGCGACCGCCGGGTCGACGGCGTCCCAGGCCACGCCATCCGAGGAGACGAGGATCGCGGCCCGCCCGCCGGCGGCGCCGGCCGCGAGGAACCCGTCGTCGGTGGCGATCAGGTGCGACACCTCGACCACGGCGAGATCGGGATCGACCGGGACCCGCGTCCAGGCGGTGCCGTCGGGCGACGTCCAGGCGGCAGGGCGCTCCTCGTCGTCGCAGCAGACGCCGCCCAGGGCGAGCAGCCCGGCCGGTCCCCAGGCAACGACGCGGATCTCCGACGTGTCGCGGGGCCCGACACCCGCGTCGATCGGGACCACGGTCCAGCGATCGCCCGCCGCCGAGCGATACGCGGCGCCCATGTCGTCGAACTGGTTCCGGCCGGGCATCGCCGTCCGGCCCCATGCCACCAGGCCGGGCGCCGCGCGGACGAGGCCGTCGATCCGGGCATGGCCGGGCGGCATGCCGGGCGCGAGCACGAGACGTCGCCAGGTCACCGAGGTCCACGGCATCGGGTCCGCGGCCGGGACGACGCCCACGGCCGGCCAGCCGGCGTCGGCGGTGGGCGATGGTGCGCCGGGCGTTGGCGAGCGGATCACGGCGACCGCGGCGACCAGGGCCGCGGCCATGCCGGCGATCGCGAACAGCGGTGCCCGATGCGGGCGTCTCATGGCTCCTCCCGCGACCCTGCGTCCGTACACGATGGGCCGGTTGGACGCGCGAGACAGGGCGAGTATGACGACGGCAGTGAGGGGCGGCCCTCCGTTGAGGGTCCACGGGCCCGGGTGTATACTTCCCGCCAACAACGCGAGGCCGCCTCCGAACGTGGGTGACCAACCCACGTTTCTTTGTGTCGTGGGGGCCCCCGCCGCCATCGAGCACAACAGCAGGAGGCACATGATGAGTCGTGACTTCGTCGGTGCGCTCCTCCAGCTCAACGCCGAGAAGCAGGTCTCGCGCGAGGCGCTCGTCCGGGCACTCGAGGAAGGCATCCAGGCCGCGTATCGCCGGGTCGCCGGCGAGGAGGACATCTTCGTCCACGTGGAGCAGGAGAGCGGCCGGATCGACGTGTTCCGCGGCCGCTACGTCGTGGACGAGGTCGAGGACCCGATGGTCGAGGTGACCGTCGAGGAGGCCCGCCAGACGAAGCCCGATGCCAAGGCCGGCGACGTGATCGAGCTCGAGCAGCTCGACGGCGAGCACTTCGGCCGGATCGGCGCCCAGACGGCGAAGCAGATCATCCTGCAGCGGATCCGCGAGGTCGAGCGGGACCAGGTGTTCGACCAGTTCGCGAGCCGCGAGGGCGAGCTCCTGACGGGCTCGGTCAGCCGCGTCGAGCCGCGCGCGATCATCCTCGACGTCGGCAAGGGCGTGGAGGCGATCCTCGCCACCAGCGAGCAGAGCCCGCTCGAGCACTACCGCATCGGCCAGCCGGTGAAGGCGTTCGTGCTCGAGGTCCGGCGCTCCGCCCGCGGGCCCCAGATCCTCGTGTCGCGGACCCACAAGGGGTTCCTGCGCCGGTTGTTCGAGCTCGAGGTGCCGGAGATCCATGCCGGGACGGTCGAGATCAAGGCGATCGCGCGCGAGGCCGGCAGCCGGTCGAAGGTCGCGGTTGCCTCACGCCAGGAGGGCCTTGACCCCGTGGGCGCCACGGTTGGGCAGCGCGGCGCGCGCGTCCAGGCCGTCGTGGCCGAGCTGGCCGGCGAGAAGATCGACGTGATCCCCTGGAACGAGGACGCGTCGGTGTTCGTCGCCAACGCGCTGTCGCCGGCCCAGGTGCTGGGCGTCCACATCGACGAGGAGCATCGGATCGCGAACGTGACGGTGCCCGAGCGCATGCTCTCGCTGGCCATCGGCCGCGAGGGGCAGAACGCGAGGCTGGCCGCCCGCCTGACCGGCTGGCGAATCGACATTCGCAGCGACGTCGCGGCGGCCGAGGCGGCGAAGGCGGTCGAGGCGGCCCCGGTCGAGGCGGCCGCGCCGGCCGGTGGGGTCGCCGCGGTCGATGCGCCGGTTGCCGTCGACCCGGCGCCGGTCGCTGACGAGGCCCTGACCGCGGTCGAGGCGCCGGTCGTCGAGGAGGCACCGTCGGTCGAGGCGGTCGCGCCCGTGGAGGCCGCTGCCGACGTTGCCCCGGAGCCCGCGGCGGAGGCCGTCGCGGCGGCGCCGCCCAAGCCGAAGCGCACGCGCAAGAAGGCAGACGAGGAGGTGTCGTCGTAGGCGGGGCGGCGCCGGGCACGACCGGCACCACACCACCGCGCCGGCCCCCGACCCGGAGCTGCGTCGCCTGCCGCACGGCGCGCCCGAAGCGGGAGCTGGTCCGGGTCGTCCGGACGCCCGCCGGGACCGTCGTGCTGGACCCGGGCGGCCGGGCCCCCGGGCGCGGTGCGTACCTGTGCCGTGACGCCGCGTGCTGGGATACCGCGGTCCGCAAGCGAGCCCTCGAGCACGCCCTCGGGACCCGCATCCCGTTCGACGTGCGCACCCTGATGACCGAACAGAATCAACCGGTCGGCGCTCCGGCTGCATCGGCGCCGACCCCCGAACCTGAGAACAACGAAGGAGGAGCCCGTGGCCAGGAGTAGGAGCGGGACCCGCGGCCGTCGCGGCCCCCGCAAGCCCCCGCGCCGTCCCGGCAGCTTCACGCCGGGCGCCGTCTCGGTCGTCGACCCGAGCGAGCGCGGCGCGATCGAGCTGCCCTCGACGATCACCGTCAAGGAGCTCGCGGACCTGCTGGGGGTCAACCCCGCGGACATCATCCGGGAGCTGATCAAGAGCGGCATCTTCGCGACCATCAACCAGCTGATCGACCGCGATA
>CAYJOH010000339.1:0-3463 GCA_964371685.1 uncultured Anaerolineaceae bacterium | reverse complement strand
GCGAGGGGCAGGCCCGTGGGCAGGTACGCGGTCTCGTCGCGGCGGTGGGATTCGCGGTCGATGGGGTCGGTGAGCAGGCGCATCCCGGGCAGCGTGGCCCCGATCGCCCGCAGCAGCCCCGCTCCGTCCCCGCGCACGCCGTCCGTCATGGCGCGAGTATTCCATCCCCGATGCCCGCGATGGGCCGTCATGGCACCCGGGGCTACCATGGGCGTCGATGTCCGCGACCGCCCCGCAACCCCGCCGCCCCGTCGCCCTCGGGCTGGCGCTGCTGGTCGTCGCGGTCGGCGCGATGGCCGTGGCGCCGGCCCGGACCGAGGCACGCACCGTCCGCGCGACGCTGCCCGGCGCCGTCGCCGCCGCGGTCGGGGCGGCGGTGGCCGGCGGCCTCGATGCCGGGGTGGCCGGCGATCCCGCCGCGGTCGCCGTGACCGGGGATCCGGCGCCCGCCGCATCGACCTCCGCGATCGTCCCCGGCGCCGTGGACCGGACCAGCCTCGCTGTCAGCGCGACCTACGACGTCGACGTGCGCGTGGGCGTGGCCGCCCGCAGCGTCCGGGGCACGGTCACGATCGTCGCCGGGAACCGGTCCGGCTCGGGCATCGACCGCCTCGAGCTCAACACCGTGATGGCTCGCCTGGGGGGCCTGCGGCTGGGCACGATCACGGTGGACGGCACGGCCGTGACGCCGAGCGTCGACGACCAGACGATCGTCGTCCCCCTGGGCGGCGTGCTGCCGGATGGCGCGGACGCGGTCGTGGTCGTCCCGTTCAGGGCAACCCTGCGCTCCAGCCTGTCGGGCTCCAACTGGCTGTTCACGCGCGCCAACGGGATCATCGACATGCACCGCTGGATCCCGTGGGTCAGCCGGCGGCGCGCCTTCGACCGCCCGAACCACGGCGACCCGTTCGTGACCCCGGTGAGCCCGCGGGTGACCGTCCGGATCCGGTCCGACACACCGCTCCGTTACGGCAACACCGGCGACCGGGTCGCGATCTCGGGCGACGGGCTCACGCGCACGTTCCGCGCCCTCAACGTCCGCGACTTCGTCGTCACCGCGGCCGCGGACTACCGGACCAAGCAGGCCGTCGTGGGCGACAACGTCGTGCGTGTCGTGTACCGGCCGGGCTTCCCGGCGAGCGCGGCGCTGGACGCGGCGACGAACGCCCTGCGCAAGCTCGAGGCGCGCCTGGGGCCCTATCCGTACAAGGTGCTCAAGGTCGTCCAGTCCGCTGGCGCGTACGGCATGGAGGGGCCGGGCGTCGCCTGGATCCCGACCGGCACGGGGTCGTCCAACCTGCGCTACCTCGTGACCCACGAGATCGCCCACCAGTGGTTCTACGGGCTGGTCGGCAACGACCAGGCGCGCGAGCCGTTCGCGGACGAGGCGGCGGCGGACTTCGTGGCACGCTCCGTGCTGGGTTCGCGGCGCGGGTCCCGGTGCTCCACGGCGGCCCTGGATCGGCCGATCTACCGCTACTCCGCGTCGTGCTACTACGAGGTCGTGTACATCCAGGGCGGCAACCTGCTCGACAACGCGCGCCGGCGGATGGGCGGCGCCGTGTTCTGGGCAGCCCTGCGCGGGTACGTCGCGGACCATCGCTGGGGGCTGGTCCGCACGCGCACGCTGCTCGACGCCCTGGACGATGCCACGCCGCTGGATCTCGCGTCCTGGTGGGACGCGCGCTTCCCCACGCTGTACTGAGGCACCCGATGGCGATCCGGATCCGGCTCGCGACCGACGGCGACGGCGCCGCCTGCGCCGCCGTCTACCGGCCGTACGTCGAGGACGCGGTCGTGTCGTTCGAGCTGGTGGCGCCGTCCGCGGACGAGATGGCGGCGCGGATCGCCCGGACGCTGGAACGCACGCCGTGGCTCGTGGCCGAGGTGGACGGCGTGGTCCGCGGGTACGCGTACGCGGGCCGCCACCGCGATCGGCCGGCATACGACTGGACGGTGGAGACGACCGTCTACGTCGACCAGGGGTTCGTGGGACGGGCCCTGGGGCGGGCGCTGATGTCGGCGTTGCTCGCGGTCCTCCGCCGGCAGGGCTTCCACCTCGCGGTGGCCGGGATCACGCTGCCCAACCCGGGGTCGGTGGCGCTGCACCTGGCGCTGGGGTTCACGCGAGTCGGGGAGTTTGCGGCGATCGGCTGGAAGCGCGGCGGCTGGCACGGAGTCGACTGGTACGCGCTGGAGCTGGGTCCCCGATCCGAGGCGCCGTCACCGGTCGTGCCGATCGGCGAGCTGCCGCCGGGCGAGCTGCCGCTGGGCGAGCTGTAGCCGGCGCCCGTGCCGCTCGGCCCCGGCGACAGCCGCTGACCCGTCGCCCGCGCCGCTCGCTGCGCGGCCGCCGATCACCGTCAGCGGTCGCTCGGGCGCCGCCCCACGACCCACCATGCCGCCGGGAACACCGCGGCCGCCGCCAGCAGCTTGAGCGCGTCCACGACCAGGAACGGCGTCAGGCCGCTCGCGATCGCGTCCGCCGGCGACATCCCGGTCACGACCGCGAGCCACGGCACGCCGACCACGTAGATCAGCACCGTGCCCAGCAGCGTCGCGCCGATGGCGCCGCCGATCCGGCGGTCCCAGCCCAGCTCGGCCAGGCGCCCCACCAGCGCCGCCGCGAGCACGAAGCCCACGAGGTAGCCGCCGGTCGCGCCCCACAGGATCGAGAGCCCGCCCTTGCCCTCGGCGAAGAATGGCAGCCCGACCACGCCGAGGAGGAGGTACAGGAGCGCGGCCATGCCGCCCCGCCGGAACCCGAGCGCACCCCCGGCGACGAGGATGCCGAAGTTCTGCAGCGTGTAGGGCACCGGGCTGTCCGGCCGCGGGATCGCGATCCGAGCCGTGAGATAGATCACCAGGGCGCCGGCGAGCACCAGGCCCACGTTGCGCAGCAGCGGCGACACGCGCTCGGCCACCCGCACCGGGACCAGGAAGTCGGCGATCGTGAGGCCCTTCTCCGTGACCGGCACCCGCGTGAGCGACGGGATCGCGACTGACATGGCCTCCCTCGGGGGCGCCGAAAAACGATGCGGCGTTCGGCCGAGTCTACCAACCGGCCGCGGCCGAGACCAGAGGCAGCGAGATCGGTCGCAGCGACAGCGGTCCGCTAGCCTCCCCGCACCGCGCTCACGATGGAGCGTGAGCCGGCGATCCGGGCGGGCTGCGCGGCGGCCACCATGGCCAGGGTCACGGCCAGCACGATGGCGAACCCGATCGACGCCCACGGCAGCCGGATCCCGGCCTCGAGGCGCCCGCCGGCCGTCAGCACGAGCAGCACGCCCACGCCGATCCCGGCCAGCGACCCCATCACGCCGCCGATCGCGCCCAGGATCCCGGCCTCCACCAGCACGCTGCGCCACACCTGGCGGCGGCTCATGCCGACGGCCCGGAGCATGCCCAGCTCCCGGACGCGCTCCCACGTGTCCATCGACAGCGTGTTGACGATGCCCAGGGC
>CAYJOH010000338.1:0-3467 GCA_964371685.1 uncultured Anaerolineaceae bacterium | reverse complement strand
GCCGGTGGCCAGGCGCCGGACGATGATCCAGAACGTGTCGATGATCGGGACGCCGAGCACGAGCAGCGCGATCGCCACCTTGGCCGTGCCCAGGATCGCGAGCACCGCGAGCGTGTAGCCCACGAACATCACGCCGCTGGTGCCGATGAAGATCGAGGCCGGGTGGAAGTTCCAGCGCAGGAACCCGAGCAGCGACCCGGCCAGGGCGAAGCACAGGATGCCGATGAACGGTTGGGCGACCGCCGTCGTCAGCGAGATCAGGCCGAGCGTCGCCGCGGCGATCAGGGCGATGCCCGACGACAGGCCGTCGAGCCCGTCGATGAAGTTGATGCTGTTGATCATCCCCACGATCCACAGCACCGTGAACCCGACCGCGAACGGGCCCGTGAGCGAGATGCTGCCGGGGCCGAACGGGTTGGCGACCAGGGCGACCGTGATCCCGAACCCCACGGCCAGGGCGCCGAGGGCGAGCTGCCCGAGCAGCTGCCAGCGGGCGCGCAGCTGGAGGGTGTCGTCGAGCGCGCCGAGCAGCGTGGCGACGGCGCCGCCGAGGAGGAGGCCGGCGAGGTCGGACGGCTCGAGCGCCCGGGGGATGGGGACGACGTCGAGCCGGTCGTTGATGACGATCACGCCGACCGCCACGGCAAGGAACGCGGTCGCCACCGCGAGGCCCCCGCCGCGCGGCACGGGCGCCCGGTTGACCCGACGGTGGTTCGGCTGGTCCACGTTGCCCATCCGGATCGACAGGCGCTGGACGAGCGGCGTGATGACCAGCGAGAGGCCAGCGGCCACGACGAACGCCGCGGCGAGGATCGGGATGACCTCGCCGAAGGTCGCGATCAGCCGCATCGACGCAGGATCAGGCCCGGTCGCGCGGCAGGCCCGGGACGGGGAACCGGGCGACCAGCCGGCGCACCTCGCCGGCGATGCGGGCGTGGGCCGCGGCATCGTCGGGGTCGCGGATCGCGTCCACGATCCAGCGGCCGATCACGCGCATCTCGTCCGGGCCCATGCCCCGGGTCGTGGTCGCCGGCGTGCCGATGCGGATCCCCGACGCGATGTTGGGCGGGTTGGCGTCGAACGGGATCGCGTTCTTGTTGACGGTGATGCCGACGTCGTCGAGGAGCGTCTCCGCCTCGCGGCCCGTGACGCCCAGCGGCGTGACGTCCACGAGCGCGAGGTGGTTGTCCGTGCCGCCGCTGACGAGCCGCGCTCCGGCGTCCGCGACGGTCTGCGCGAGGACGCGGGCGTTCTCGATGGTGCGGGCCTGGTCGCGCCGGAAGTCCTCGCTGGCGGCAAGCCTGAAGGCCACGGCCTTGGCGGCGATCACGTGCATCAGCGGGCCGCCCTGCACGCCGGGGAACACGGACTTGTCGATGGCCTGGGCGAGCGTGTTCTTGCCGAGCGCGGGGAAGTCCGCCCGGTCGATGCCGTCGGGGAGGTCCGCGCGGCTGAACACGAGGCCCCCGCGCGGGCCGCGGAGCGTCTTGTGGGTCGTGGTGGTCACGAGGTCCGCGTGCGGGAAGGGGCTGGGATGCAGGCCCGCGGCGACGAGGCCGGCGAAGTGCGCCATGTCCACGAACAGCAGCGCCCCGACCCCGTGCGCGATCGCGGCCAGCCGCTCGAAATCCCAGGTCCTCGGGTACGCCGACGCCCCGGCCACGACCACCTTCGGGCGGACGTCCTTCGCCTGGGCATCGAGGGCGTCGTAGTCGATGCGCTCGTCCTCGCGGGTGACGCCGTAGGCATGGACCTCGTACAGGCGACCCGAGAAGTTGACCGGCGAGCCGTGCGTGAGGTGGCCGCCGTGGGCGAGGCTCATGCCCAGGATCCGGTCGCCGGGGCGGAGGACGGCGAAGTAGGCCGCCATGTTCGCCTGGGCGCCCGAGTGGGGCTGGACGTTCACGTGATCCGCGCCGGGAAACAGGGCGAGCGCGCGCTCGCGGGCGAGGTTCTCCGCGACGTCCACGTGCTCGCAGCCGCCGTAGTAGCGCTTCCCCGGCAGACCCTCGGCGTACTTGTTGGTCAGCCAGGAGCCCTGGGCCTCGAGCACCGCCGCGTACACGTAGTTCTCGCTGGCGATCAGCTCGATCTTGTCCGCCTGGCGGTGCCGCTCCGCCTCCATCGCCGCCCACAGCTCCGGGTCCACCTCGGCGATCGGCGCCCAGGCGGCGGGTGCGACCGCGGCGTCGGGCGTGACGGCGGTGTCGGACACGGCGGACCTCCTGGCGGATCACGGGACGCAGGCACGGGGCGCGTCCTATCTTCCCACGTCCCGGGTCGCGGCCGCCCGGGGCTCGTCAGCGTCGGCGGGCGCTCGTCAGCGTGCCCGGCGGCCGCACGCCCGCCAGAAGTCACCGCCGTTCGTGATTACCCTCCGCGCATCGCCGGGGCGGCGGCCGACACTGCGACTCCCGCTGGGGCGTCTTCGACCCGACGAACGCGCGTGTCGCACTCGTCCTGCTCCTCGCCGCTGCCGTCGCGATCGGCGGCTGTGACGCCCGGCACGAGACGGCAGCGCCTGCCTCCCCCGCGGCCGTGACCTGGCGACTGGCGACCATTCTCCCGTTCGACGCCCGACGATTCGAGGCCGCGGCGCGAACGGATGGCGTCGTCGTCGGGGATGAGACCGCGTGGGTCGAGCTGGACGATGGCTGGATGCCGATCGACTCGTCCGACGGCAGTCCGCACTACGGGTTGATCGCCTCGCACAACGGGCTTGTCGCCTGGGCCGAGGGCGGCCGCGTTCAGACAAGCAGCACCGGCCTGTCCTGGACGGACGCCGAGGTTGGCCCCGGCGAGGCCAGTGTCGCCGCGATCGTCCCGCTTGGAGACGGTCTCGTCATGCTCGGCGCGGGCGTCCGCCAGCACATCGGGGCCTGGACCTCGAGCGACGGGACGGTGTGGTCACCCCTCGCGGACGCCCCGTTGGGCATGGTCGCGGGAACGGAGGTTCCCGGCACGGGTCTCGTGGGCGTGGGGTGGTCCGCGACCGATGCCGCCGCCTGGGTGACCGCGGACGGGACGCAATGGCGGGCGTTTCCACCACCGCACGCCGAAGGCGGAAGCGCCATGGCCGGCGTGACCCAGGGAGCGGGGAGGGTCGTGGCGGTCGGGAGCATCGGCGGCACCGCCGTCACGTGGAGCAGCGACGATCTCGAGACGTGGACGGCATCGACGCTCTCCGCCGTGAACGACGTGAGCATACGCACGATCGGGCACGTCAACGGCATGTTCGTGATCGCCGGCCAGCAGAACGACGTGCCCACGGTGTGGCTGTCGGCAGACGGCCGCTCCTGGTCGTCGACCCCGCTGCCGGTGCCGCCCGCGACCGGCGGATCGGCGGTTGTGATCCGAGAGACCGGTGGCAGGGTCGTTGTCTTCGGCTACGCGATGCAGGACATGGGCAACGGCGGCGACTGGCCTGTCGCGCACCTCGTCTGGACCCTCGAGCCACCCAGCTGATC
>CAYJOH010000337.1:0-3474 GCA_964371685.1 uncultured Anaerolineaceae bacterium | reverse complement strand
GAACGCGGGCTCGCGGTCCGGCCGATGCTCCCGTCGGCCGGTGGATCCCGCACATCCGGTGCCTCGTGGGCTGTCCGGATCGGTGGTCGGCCTGTCGGAGCCGGCGGTCGGTCTGCTCGTCCCATCGGACCGCGAGTCTCGCGTGGACCTACCATCGCACCGGGAGCCACCGCCCCTGAGGGTCCAAGGTCCCGAAACAACGTGCCCCGCACACGAGCGGAGGAGCTGGGAGCCGCGATGGGCGTCGAGGCGCGCACACGTCGCGACGGCAGGGTCGTCGCCGGTCCGGAGCAGCTGGCCGGCTACACGGCCGGGTGGTTCCGCGCCGACGTGCTGGCCGGCGTCACCGTCACCGCGTACCTCGTGCCGCAGTGCCTGGCCTACGCGGAGCTGGCCGGTGCCCCGCCGATCAGCGGCCTGTGGGTCGCCGTCATCGGGATGCTGGTCTACGCGCTGCTCGGGACGTCGCGGCTCCTGTCCGTGGGTCCCGAATCGGCGACCGCCATCATGGTCGCGGCTGCCGTGGCGCCGCTCGCGGGCGGCGATCCTGCCCGCTACCTGGTGCTCTCGGCCGGGCTCGCGCTGCTGGTCGGGGTCGTGTGCCTCGGGGCGTTCGCGCTGCGCCTCGGGTTCGTGTCGGACCTGCTGTCGATGCCGATCCTCGTGGGCTACATGGCGGGCGTGGCGGTGATCATGGTCGCCTCGCAGGTCGGCACGCTCGCCGGGGTGGACCTCACGGCGGGCGGCACGGTGGGCAGGATCGCGGAGCTGGCCGGGCGGCTCGACGAGGTCCGGCCGGTCGCGCTGGCGCTGGGTGGCGGGGTGGTGGTGTTCCTGTTCGTCCTGCGCTGGCGCTGGCCGCTGGCGCCCGGATCGCTGCTCGCCGTGATCGGGTCGGGCGTGCTGGTCGCGGTGCTCGGGCTCGAGGACCAGGGGGTCGCGCTGGTCGGCGCGGTGCCCAGCGGGCTGCCGTCGCCGGGCCTGCCGGCGCTGGGTGTCGAGGACGTGATGGCGCTGATCGGGTCGGCCGCGGCGATCACGTTCGTGGGCTACTCGGACGTGGCGCTAACCGGACGCGCCTTCGCGGCCCGCAACGGCGAGACCATCGACCCCAACCGGGAGTTCCTGGCCCTCGGGGCGGCGAACGTGGCGGCCGGCCTGAGCGGCGGCTTCGCGCTCAGCGCCTCGGGGTCGCGCACGGCGATCGTGGACGCGATGCACGCACGGAGCCAGGTGGCGGGCGTGATCGCGGCCGTGGCGACGGTCGTCGTCGTCCTGGCCGTGCCCGGGCTCATCGCGCTGATCCCCAAGGCGACCCTCGGCGGCATCGTCGTCTACGCCGCGTGGCGGCTGATCGACGTTCGCGGGCTGCGCCGGCTGTGGCGGTTCCGCAGCACGGAGCTGGGGCTGGCCGTGGCCGCCGTTGCGGGCGTACTCCTGTTCGACGTCCTGGCCGGGATCCTGTTCGCGATCGCGCTGTCGGTCGCCGAGCTGTTCCTCCGGGTGGCCCGGCCGCCGGCCGCGGTGCTCGGGCGGGTGCCGGGGCTGGCCGGCCTCCACAACATCGAGGACTACCCGGACGCGGAGCAGATCGCCGGGCTGCTCGTGTTCCGCTACGACGCCCCGCTGTGCTTCGCCAACGCGCAGGACTTCCGCTCGCACGCCCTGGCCGCCGTGGACGAGCAGCCGGTCCCCGTCCAGTGGTTCCTGCTCAACAGCGAGGCGATCGTGGAGCTGGACCTCACCGCGGCGGACGCGCTCCGCGACCTGACCGAGGATCTCGAGGATCGCGGGATCGTGTTCGCGATGGCCCGCGTGAAGCAGGACCTGCGGGCGCAGCTCGCGCGGGGCGGGCTGCTGGGCATCATCGACGAGGAGCGGATGTACCCGACGCTGCTGACGGCGGTCGAGGCGTTCGAGGCCTGGCGCGACCACCGGTAGCCCGGCGAGGCGCGGCCCGGCGGGCGGCCTACTCCGGGCCCAGGTCGTACCCCATCGCCCGCGGCAGCCGGACCAGCCAGCGGAGCGGCGGCGGGACGAAGCCGCCGTCGTCGTCGCGCTGCTCCTTGGCCACGATCGCCTCGCGGATCACCCGCGCGCCCAGGAACCGGAACGGCTCCGGCGGGAAGCGCCGCGGCCGGTGGCCCACCATCGGCAGCCGGGCGACCGGGTCGTCGAGCCGGTCCTGCGCGAGCGCGGCGAGGATCCGGCCGCCCAGCCACGACGGCCCGACGCCCGTGCCGCTGTACCCGTGGCCCCAGTGGATCCGGCCCGGCGCCCCGCGCGCGCCGCCCAGCGTCCCGAACGAGGGCAGGTGGTTGGGCGCGATGTCGATGGGCCCGCCCCAGGCGTCGGTCAGCGCGACGTCGTCGAGCATCGGGAACAGCCGCCGGAAGCCGCGGGCGGCGAGCGCGACGGAGCCCCGGTCCTCGGTCACCCAGCGGCCCAGCCGGCCGCCGTACCCCGCCCGTCCGCCGCCCCCGCCGAACGCGATCCGCCCGTCCGCGGTGGTCCGGAAGTAGTGGTTCGTGAATCGGCAGTCGGTCAGCGCCTCGCCACCCGTCCAGCCCAGCTCGCGGATCCGGTCCGGGATCGGCTCGGTGAGGACCATGTACGACGACCAGGTGATCATCCGGGCCCCGAAGCCGCCGCGCGGCCAGCCGGCCGCCCACGCGTTGGCGGCCAGCACGGCGCGCGAGGCGGTGATCACCGCGCCGGTGTCCGTCGTGGCACGCACGCCGGCAGCCTCCTCGCGCAGGTCGGTCACCCGGGTGCCCTCGTGGATCGTCACGCCTCGCTCCAGGAGCACTCGCCGGAGGCCACGCGCCAGCCGCGCCGGCTGCACCTGGGCGTCCGAGGGGACGAGCATCCCGCCGCGCAGCAGCGGGGAGTCGCAGCGGGCGCGCACCTCGTCCCTGGTGAGGGGCAGGTACCGGTCCTCGACGCCCAGCTCCCGGGCCAGCTCGAGGATCCCCGACCACGCGTCGTCCTGGACCGGCGACGTGCTCACGACCAGCGTGCCGCCGGGCACGAACCACGGGTCCACGCCGTGGGCCGCCGCCCACCTGCCGACCCAGGCCGGGGCGCCATCGAGCGCCATCGCCGCGGCCAGGCCCGCTTCCCGCCCGAAATTGCGCACGAGGGCCGGCAGGTAGTCCCACCAGCCGGTCAGGAAGCCGCCGTTGCGACCGGACGCGCCGCCGCCCACGATGTCCGCCTCGAGGATCGTGACCCGGGTCCCGGGGGCCCCGTCGAGGATCCACCACGCGGTCCACAGGCCGGTGAACCCGCCGCCCACGACGACGACATCGGCCGAGGCGTCACCGGCGGGCGGCGGACAGGGGACGCCCGGATCGTGTGCGAGCGCCTCGCGGATCCACCACGCGCGCTGCGCGCCGGGCGCGAGGCGGGCGAGGGCGGCCTGCACGAGGCGGCGGACGCGAGCACGGTCGCCGGGGCGCGCCGGGGCGGGGT
>CAYJOH010000336.1:2104-3502 GCA_964371685.1 uncultured Anaerolineaceae bacterium | reverse complement strand
GCCGGCCGACAGGCTCCGGCCCCACTCGCGGGCGCGATCGAGCTCGCCGGTGAGCAGGCGGTCGAACTGCGGGCCGGTGGGCCCGTCCACGATGAAGCTGCGGGCCTGCGGATTGCGGAAGCCGGCCGCGGCAAGCAGCTTCGCGGCACCCTTGGCGGCGGAGCCCCAGAGCAGCTCCGGGCCTTTGATCCGGGTGTCGAACGCCGCCGTGACGATGGAGCCGGGTCCCGGCTTGACCCGCTCCAGCCACTCGCGCATCCCCTCGCCGCGGGACACCAGGCGGTCCCCCGCCCGCTCGGCCGCGTCCGTCCGCGTCCGCGGGTTCGTCATGCCGTGGGCATGGGTGGGCCCGCCGACGACGAGCAGCGCCACGTCGTCCGGGATCGTGACCGGCGCCTCGCCGACCTCGACGGCGTCTACCGTCATGGTGGCGGAGATCCCGTCCGCGATTGCGAGCGCCACCGCCCGCGTGTTCCCGAACATCGACTCGTAGACGACCAGCGCACGCAACGGCCTACCCTCCAGCAGGGACGCCGACGACACGCGACACCGTCATGCGCTCGGCACCCACCTGCCAAGGGCCGCTGGTCGCGTCTTCGGCCCGCCCAGGCCGCCGGTCGTATCAGTGGATGGGAGCGGTCAACCGCCCGAGGACCTCCTCCAGCCGGTCGAACCCCTCCCGGAGGCCGCCCTCCATGCCGCCCTGGACCATGGCGTCGCGCGCTTCGACCGACTGGTGGACCGAGCGGCCCCTGACCCTCGTCCGGCCGCCGAGGTCCTCGAGCACCACCGAGTCGAGCGACACGTGCCCCGGGGCGCCCTCGAACTCGAACGTCTGCACCATGCCTTCCGGTCGCGGGGTGCCGTGGAACACGCCGTGGAAGCCGTACTCCGTGCCATCCGTGTCGCGGTGGATGTAGCGCCACCGGCCGCCGTCGCGGACGTCGTACTCGTCGATGATCATCGTCAGGCGGCGCGGGCCCAGCCACTGCACCAGCAGGTCCGGCTCGGTCCAGGCCCGGAACACCAGGTCCACCGGCGCGTCGAACTCGCGGCTGAAGTCGATGAACGGGACGCCGTCCGGCGCCGTGAGCTCGAGAGTCCCCATCATTCGTTCCCTTCCAGACCGGGCTCCCGGAGCCTCGCCAGGAGGTCGTCCAGCCGCCCGAAGCTCTCGTCCCAGTAGTCGCGATAGCGGGCCAGCCACGCCGTCGCGTCGCGGAGCGGCACGGCCTCGAGATGGCTCAGCCGGGCGGTCGCCCGCCGGCTGCGCGAGATGAGCCCCGCCTGCTCCAGCACCTTGAGGTGCCGCGAGATCGCGGGCTGCGAGACCGGAAACGGCGCCGTCAGGTCCCGGACACTGGCGTCCCCCTCCGCGAGACGGGCGAGGATCGCGCG
>CAYJOH010000336.1:0-2004 GCA_964371685.1 uncultured Anaerolineaceae bacterium | reverse complement strand
TCTTCACGGTCGGCGACGTCACGCCTGACCCCACCACCGGGCGAACGCCCACGGAGGCCGAGCGCATCGCGTCCATGGTCACGATCGCGCTCAAGGCCGAGGAGCTGGGCCTGGACGTGTTCGCGATGGGCGAGCACCACAACCCTCCGTTCGTCCCCTCCTCCCCCACCACGATGCTGGGCTACATCGCCGCCCGCACCGAGCGCCTCATCCTGTCCACCGCCACGACGCTCATCACCACCAACGACCCGGTGAAGATCGCCGAGGACTACGCGATGCTCCAGCACCTCGCCGGCGGTCGCGTGGACCTCATGCTGGGCCGTGGCAACACGGGTCCCGTCTACCCCTGGTTCGGCCAGGACATCCGCAACGGCATCGCGCTCGCCGTGGAGAACTACGCCCTGCTCCACCGGCTGTGGCGCGAGGACGTGGTGGACTGGGAGGGCCGGTTCCGGACGCCGCTCACGGGCTTCACTTCCACGCCGCGGCCGCTGGACGGCGTCCCGCCGTTCGTGTGGCACGGTTCGATCCGCAGCCCGGAGATCCCGGAGCAGGCCGCCTACTACGGCGACGGCTTCTTCGCGAACCACATCTTCTGGCCCAGGGAGCACACGCAGCGGATGGTCGCGCTGTACCGCCGCCGGTTCGAGCACTACGGCCACGGCCGGGCGGACCAGGCGATCGTCGGGCTCGGCGGCCAGGTGTTCATGCGCCACAACAGCCAGGACGCCGTCCGTGAGTTCCGGCCCTACTTCGACAACGCGCCGGTGTACGGTCACGGCCCGTCGCTCGAGGACTTCACCGACCAGACGCCGCTCACGGTCGGCAGCCCCCAGCAGGTGATCGACCGGACGCTGACCTTCCGCGAGTACGTCGGCGACTACCAGCGCCAGCTGTTCCTCGTCGACCACGCGGGCCTGCCGCTCAAGACCGTGCTCGAGCAGCTGGACCTGCTCGGGGGCGAGGTCGTGCCGGTGCTGCGCCGCGAGCTTGCGGCGCTCAAGCCCGCGCACGTGCCCGACGCGCCCACGCACGTGAGCCTGCTCGCCGCACGTGACGCCGCGGGCACCACGTCGCCCGTCTCGGTGGCGTAGGCGACCACCCGATGGCCGACGCGCCCACACCACTCCGCCGGCGGTCCCTCGTCGCCGTCCACGCCGGGCTCAGCCAGCCGTCGGCGACGCGCCTGCTCGCGGACCGGGTCCTTGCCGCGACCGGCGGCGAGCTCGCGGCGAAGGGCATCGACGCCCGGGTGACGATCGTCGAGTTGCGGGACCACGCCCAGGACCTGGTCAACAACCTGCTGACCGGGTTCCCCAGCCCGGCGCTCCGGGCCGCGATCGAGGACGTCACTGGCGCTGACGGGCTGATCGCCGTGACGCCGGTCTACAGCGGCTCGTACAGCGGGCTGTTCAAGCTGTTCTTCGACGTGCTGGAGCGTGACGCCCTGGCGGGGATGCCGGTGCTCGTGGCCGCGTCCGCCGGCACGGCGCGCCACTCGCTGGCCATGGACCACGCGATGCGGCCGCTGTTCGCCTACCTCGGGGCGGCCGTGGTCCCGACCGCGGTGTTCGCCGCGGCCGAGGACTGGGGCGCCGGCCAGGACCCGATGGAGCCGTCGCTGGTGGACCGGGTCGCGCGTGCCGGCCGCGAGCTCGCCGCTGCCATCGCGACGCGCGACGCGCAGGCCGTGCCGGACCCGTTTGCCGACCCGCTTCCGTTCGAGCGGCTCCTGGCACGCGACGACGCCTGACGCGGGGACGGCGGCGCACGGCGCCGGGGCGAATCGCGGGGCCGGCGCTCAGGGCGCCGCGCGGAACACCAGGCCCGTGGCGCCGTTGGTGATCGTCAGCGACCCGGCCTCGATCGCGTAGCCTGCCTCGCCCGAGAGCACGGCGGTGACCGCCTGCTCGACCGCCATCGCCGGCCCATCGCAGGCCATCTTGGTCAGCGCGATCGGCCCGAACACGATGCTGGAGTCGCCGATCGTGGCCGTGCCGCCGC
>CAYJOH010000335.1:0-3513 GCA_964371685.1 uncultured Anaerolineaceae bacterium | reverse complement strand
GGCCCGGCGATCTCCTGGTCGCGGTGGACCTCGACGGCCGCGCGCCCGCCGACGCCGTCGCCCGCGGTGCGGCGGCACGCGAGCGGCTGGCCGCCGCGCTGCTCGCGGCCGGGGCCCGCCGGCTGGCGGCCGGCGACGCCGACGACCTCGCTCGTCTGGTGCCGGAGTACGTGACGCTGCCCCGCGGCGTACGCGCCGCACCCGCCGACGGCGGGGTGGAGCTGAGCGGCGGGGGCAGCCGCCGATGACCGCGAGATCGGTGCTGCGGATCCGGCCCATGACCGTCGCGGACCTGCCGGCCGTGCAGCTCATCGAGCGGGCGAGCTTCAGCACGCCCTGGCCGCCGCAGGCGTACCGCCAGGAGCTCGAGACCAACCGCCTCGCGCAGTACCTCGTCGCCACGATGGGCGACGTGATCGTCGCGTACGGGGGCGTGTGGCTGATGGTGGACGAGGCCCACATCACCACCTTCGCCGTCCACCCGCGGTTCCGGCGCCGCCGGATCGGCGAGCGGCTGCTGCTCGCGCTGATGGACCTCTCGGTGGACCGCCACGCGCGCGAGGCGACCCTGGAGGTGCGGCTGTCGAACCTGGCGGCGCGCCGGCTGTACGAGAAGTACGGGTTCCGCCCCGTGGGCATCCGGCCGCGCTACTACAGCGACAACGGCGAGGACGCGCTGATCATGACCACGGAGCCGCTGGCGTCGACGCCGATGCGCCAGCGAATCGGGCGCCTCCGGGCGGCCGTCGACGCGAGCCCCGCGCCGTCGACCCTGCCCGACCCCGAGGACGCCGCGGCCCCGGCCGGCGAGGCCCTGGCGTGAGCGGCCCGCTCGTCCTGTCGGTCGAATCGAGCTGCGACGAGACCGGGATCGCGCTGGTCGAGGACGGCCGGCGCATCCACGCCAACGTCGTCGCCAGCCAGGTCGCGCTCCATGCGCCCACGGGCGGCATCGTCCCCGAGGTCGCCGCGCGCGCCCACCTGCGCTGGGTCGTCCCGGTGCTGGACGAGGCGCTCGCCACGGCCGGCGTCACCGCCCGCGACGTCGACGCGGTGGCCGTGACGTACGGTCCCGGGCTGGCCGGCTCGCTGCTCGTCGGCATCAACTTCGCCAAGTCGCTGGCCTGGGCCCACGGCAAGCCGCTGGTCCCGGTCAACCACCTCGAGGGCCACGTGTACGCGGGCTGGCTCCTGGACCCGGGCGAGGCGGTGCGCGAGACGCCGCCGTTTCCGCTCATCGCCCTCGTCGTGTCCGGTGGCCACACGTTCCTCGCCGAGATGCGCGACCACCTCTCGTACCGCCTCCTGGGCCAGACGATCGACGACGCCGCCGGCGAGGCGTTCGACAAGGTGGGCCGGCTGCTGGGCCTCGGGTACCCCGGCGGGCCCGCCATCTCGCTCGCGGCGGAGGCCGCGACGGCCCGCGATCGCGTGTTCCCCCGGGCATGGCTGGGCGACTCGTACGACGTCAGCTTCTCGGGGCTCAAGACGGCCGCCCGCCGGGTCATCGGGCAGGCGCGCACGGACGCCGGCCTCCCCGCCGACGAGCGCGAGGGGGCGCTGCCGGAGGCGGTGGTCGCGGAGCTCGCATGGGGCTTCCAGGACGCCGTGGTGGACGTCCTCGCGACCAAGACGATCCGCGCGGCCGAGGCCACCGGCGCCCGGGGGATCCTGATGGGCGGCGGCGTGGCGGCGAACCGGGCGCTTCGGGACCGGATCGCGGGTGAGGCGGCGGCGCGCGGGCTCGCGATGGTCCTGCCCCGCGCGGGGCTGTGCACGGACAACGGGGCGATGATCGGCGCCGCGGGCGCGCGACGGCTGGCGGCGGGCGTGCGGGCGGGGCTCGACCTCGACGCGCGGCCCTCGCTGCCGCTGGCACGATGACGGCCGACCGCCGGGCAGGCGACCTGCGCCTCGACCCGCAGCACGTCCGGCGCACGCTGCGCGACGCGGGCCTCCGGGCGCGCCACAACCTGAGCCAGAACTTCCTGGCCGACGTTGACGTGCTCGAGGGCATCCTCCGCGAGGCGGACCCGGCGCACGGTCGGGGCGTGCTCGAGATCGGCCCGGGGCTCGGGTTCCTGACCGGCGGCCTGCTCGCGACCGGGGCGCGCGTCACGGCCGTGGAGCTGGACCGGGGGCTGGCGGCCCTGTTGCGCGAGACGTTCGCCGCGGAGCTCGAGGCCGGGCTGCTGCGGGTCGTCGAGGGCGATGCGCTGGACCAGGACCTCGTCCACCTCGTGCCGCCGCCATACGACGTCGTCGCGAACCTGCCGTACCACATCACCAGCCCGATCCTCCACCGCCTCCTGGGCACCGCCCCCCGGGCCGGCCGGCTGGTGCTCATGGTCCAGCGCGAGGTCGCCGAGCGGGTCGCTGCCGCCCCCGGGGCGATGTCGTACCTGTCCGTGTTCGTCCAGTACCACGCCAGGGCGCGGGTGGCGTTCCGGGTGCCTCGGGAGGCCTTCGAGCCGGCGCCCAAGGTCGAATCGGCCGTGCTCGTCCTGGAGCCGTACCCGGCCGACGACCGCCTCGACGCCGCCGCCGAGGACCACCTGTGGCGGATCGTCCAGGCCGGCTTCCGCGAGCGCCGCAAGATGCTCCACAACGTCCTCGCCCGCCAGCTGCCGGTCCCAGAGGAGCGGGTTGACGAGGCGCTCGCAGCCGTCGGCATCGCCCGCGACCGGCGCCCCCAGACCGTGGCCGTGGGCGAGTGGATCGCCCTCGCCGAGGCGCTGGGCCCCATCCCGGCCGGCCGATGACGAGTTCCTCGGCGGACCCGCTCCGGCGCCTCTCCCCGGTGATCCGGCTCGCGTCGGCGAAGGTGAACCTCACGCTCGCGGTGCTCGGCACGCGGCGCGACGGCTTCCACGATCTGCACAGCGTGATGGTCCCGCTCGACCTCGCGGACCGGCTGTCGGTATCGGTGCTGTCGCCAGGGAGCGCCGACAGCCTCCACGTTGACGGCTTCGACCCCGGTCCGGCCGAGGACAACCTCGTGCTGCGGGCCATCGCGGCCGCGCGCCGGCTCGCGCGGCCGGCCTGGGGACGCCCGGAGCCGCCGCCCCCGCGGGCCGTCCGCCTGGAGAAGCGAGCCCGGGTCGCGGCCGGCCTCGCGGGCGGCTCGTCGGACGCGGCGGCGGCGGCGGACGCGGCGCTCGAGGCTTGGGACGTCGACCTCGACCCCGACGCCCGCCACCGGCTGGCGGCGGAGCTGGGCTCGGACGTGCCGTTCTTCCTGGCCGGCGGACCGGCACTGGTCGAGGGGCGGGGGGAGCGGATCACGCCGCTCGCCTGGCTCCGTGACGCGGACCCGGCACACAACCGGCCGGGCCTCCTGCTCGTGACGCCGGCCGTGGGCATCGCCACGCCCGCGGCGTTCGCGGCGTACGACGCCGGCGCCCGGGTCGCGGGCGGCGCGGCCCGCCTCGCCTCCGCGCACCTCGCCGAGGAGTTCAGGCGCGGCCTCCGGCTGGCGGACCTGCTGGCCCGGGCCTCCGTGCTGGCCGCCGC
>CAYJOH010000334.1:0-3513 GCA_964371685.1 uncultured Anaerolineaceae bacterium | reverse complement strand
CCGCGCCACGTCTGGAGCAGGAGCGGGATGTAGGCGTCGCCCGCGAAGAAGGCGAACGTCAGCACGCCCCGGAGCAGCACGGCCGCCGGCACGCCCGCGACCAGCAGCAGCGTCCCGGCCGGGGTCAGGCGCCGGAACGCCGGCAGGAGCAGTCCGAGGCCCAGCAGCGACCCGCCGATCATCACCGGCGGGTCCTCGGCGGTGAGCGCGGCGACGAGCAGGCCAGCGCCACCCGCCGAGAGCAGGGCGTTCGGCAGCCGGCGGAAGGTGGCGGAGGCGGCCGCGGCCAGGTCCGGGTCGTCCTCCGGGTGCGGCACCGCGGCCGGCACCCGGTGGAGCGCCGTAAGGGCCAGGGCGCCGGCGACGGCGAGGAACGGCAGCAGGCCGAGAAACACCCAGCGCCAGCCGAGCCCCTCGCCCACGACCGCGGCGATCGAGGGCCCGATGATCCCGGGCACGACCCAGGCCGTGCTGAGCATCGCGAACATCCGCGGCTGCAGCGACTCCGGCAGGCAGCGCCCGATCGCGACGTAGGCCGTCGGAGCCACGGCGCCGCCACCGAGGCCCTGGACCAGGCGCGCCCCGACGAGCACGGGCATCGACGGCGCCAGGCCACCGATGACGAGGCCGGCCGCGAACAGCGCGAGGCCGGCCGCGAAGGGGCGCCACAGCGGCACCCGGTCCAGCGCCCCGCCGGTGACCACGATGCCCAGCAGGTTGCCCAGGAAGAACGCGGAGAACACCCAGCCGTACAGCTCGAGCTGGCCGAGCTCGTCGGCGACGATCGGCATCACCGTGCCGATCGCGAGCGATTCGAGGGCGACCAGTGTGATCGTCGCGACCAGCCCCGAGGTGAGCCCGCGGAGCCCGGGCGCGAACAGGTCCGCGGTGCGCGCCGACACGGCGTGTGGCTGGGCGGCCGGGGTGGAGGCGCTGGTGCTCACGAAGAGATCATGCCGGGTCCCGGCCGGGCGGGCCGCGGGAGCGGTGCGCGGGCCAGCTCACACGAGCGCCAGCCGGTCCAGCGGGAACGGCGGCTGCGCCAGCGGGCGCACCGCGATCCGGACCAGCAGCAGCGGGTTGTCGTCGCCGGCCGTGCGGTTGAGGTGGATCTCGTCGCAGCCCGTGCAACGGTGGACGAGCACCCACTCGCCCTTGCCGCGCACGGTGATCGCGATCGGCTCCATGCTCGAGCCGCAGTCCGCCGCACGGTCACCCGGCGTGTCGTCGACGTGACGGCTCCAGAGGCAGTTCGGACAATGGTTGCGGTGCCGCGTGCCGGGTGCGTCCATGGGGACATCGAGACGGCAATGGCCGCAGCGGAAGGTGGACGGACGGTTCAACGGAGTGACTCCAGGCGCAGGGTTCGCGTCCGTGGCGCCGCGCGCTGGGGCTCCGGACACAGTGGAGCCGTCCCCGGGCGGGGGACGGCTCGGCGTCCGCGCGATCGGGACCGATCAGCAGGCGGGCGGAGCCGGCGCCCTCCGGAGGCGCTGCGGCGCGGCGGGACGGACCCTGGCCACACGACCTCCGTTCCGGCGCGGGACCGCCGGCGGCGGTCATCGATCGAGCCGGGGCCAGTGTGCCGCGCCCGATGGCGCCCGGTCAACGGACATTCGTCCTGCCCCGCACGGGCCACAGGCCGCTCAATACGAGCGGTCGATCGCCACCCGCGCCACCTTGACCGCGATGCTCCCGCCCGGGATCAGCAGCCCGACCGTGTCCGCGCCGATGTCGAACAGCGCGTCCCGGCTCGCGATCTTCGTGAGGTGGGCGCGCAGCGAGCTCGCGTTGCGGGCCTCGCCCGTGACCGCGTCGAGCTCCACCACGCCCCGGCGGTCCTTGGCCGCCCAGGCGAACTCGAACGCCCAGACGGGGCGGTAGTACAGCTCCAGGGCCTCGACCTCCAGCGCCTCCTCGGACACGACATCCGCCTGGACCGGCCGCAGCATCCTGGCCAGCAGCTGCCGGACCACCGACGACGCCCGGTGCTCGGCCGGCACGATGATCGCGCCCTCGGCGCCCAGGGCCGCCGGGTCCGCGACCTCCGACCTGGCGCCCGCGATCAGCGCCTTGCCGTCGCCCACGGCGGCCCCCGTGACCCCGTCCACGAACAGCTCGTCCGCCAGCTCCTCCCGGCAGTGCTCAAGCACCGGCACGGAGAACGAGGCGGGGCCTTTGCCCGACGCCGCGACCGGGTAGTCGGTGCCGAGGATCGTCACCGCGCGCACGTCGGGCGCGCTCGCCGGCACCGTGTACGTTCGCGTCCGGTCGTAGACGTACCGCGCCCGGCAGGCGACGTGCCACATCGGCTCGAAGCGCTCCTGGCTCGCGGCCAGCGTCACGTCCTCCGTCTTCGGCCGCTGGAGCAGCCCGCCGAACCCGGTGCCCAGCGCGGCGGTCTTGCGTTCCTCGGCCCGGCGGCGGAGCTCCTCGAACGACAGCCGCGGCTCGAGGCTGAAGATCCGCGGTTCGCCCAGCTGGATGTCCACGTCGCCCTCTCCTCCGGCTCGCGGCCTGCGCCTCGTCGCCGCGGACGCCCATCTTGCGCCATCGACGGCCCGTGGCACAGCGAGGCGGCGCCTGGTTCCGCGGGGTCGTCGTTCCGGGCCGCGCCTAGGTGCCGGCCAGCCGCTCCACGACCGGCGCCAGCGTGTCGATGTCACCGACCATGAACGAGCTGATCCCCAGCCGCTCGCGCAGCTCGACGAGCTTCGCGGTGATCCCGTCCACCGAGCCGATGAACACGTGGGGCGACTCGAGCAGCTCGTCCACCGAGATCTCGACGCCGGTGCGGGCGCGGATCCCGTCCAGCAGGTCGGCGGCCGTCTTGCGGGCGTGGTCGGTCACGATCGGGCCGGTGCCGGTGCCGGTCGGGTAGACGTTGAGCTCGAGGGCGTCGAACCGGTCGCCCGCAGCCTCGCGGACCCAGCCGATCTTCTCCTCGGTCGCGGCGATCGTGATCGTGCGCGGGTCGGAGCGCACGATGCCGGCGTCACCTGCGGCGGGCAGCGTCCGGGGCGCCAGCCCCACGATGTCGGCCTCGCGACCGGCGAGCGTCAGCACGCGCCGCCCGCCGCCGCCGATGAACAGCGGCGGGTGGGGCCGCTGGACCGGCTTCGGGATGCCGTCGTGGCCGGTCACCGTGTAGTGCTCGCCGGCGAAGCTGAACGGCCCATCGCCGAAGCAGCCCTTGAGCACCGTCACCGCCTCGGCGAGGCGCGAGACCCGCACGCCAACGGGGTCGAAGGCGATCCCCAGGGCGTCGTACTCCGGCCGGTTCCAGCCCGCGCCGACCGCCACCTCGACGCGCCCGCCGCTCAGCACGTCGAGCGTGGCGAGGTCCTGCGCGATCAGGGCCGGATGCCGCAGGTCGTTGTTGACCACGAACGGCGCCACCCGGAGGCGGTCCGTGACGGCGGCGGCCGTGGCCAGCAGCGGCAGGAACCCGAACGGGATCACGACGTGATCCGCGTAGACCAGCACGGCATAGCCGATCGACTCGGCGCGCCG
>CAYJOH010000333.1:0-3519 GCA_964371685.1 uncultured Anaerolineaceae bacterium | reverse complement strand
CGCCCATCTTGATCGCCTCGTCGATGTCGTGGGTCACGAACAGGATCGTCTTGGCCAGCTGCTCCTGGATGCGCAGGAACTCGTTCTGGAGGTGCTCGCGGACGATCGGGTCGACGGCGCCGAACGGCTCGTCCATGAGCATCACCGGCGGGTCCGCCGCGAGGGCGCGGGCGACGCCCACCCGCTGGCGCTCGCCGCCCGAGAGCTGGGCCGGGTAGCGGCGGGCGTACTGTGCGGGTTCCAGCCCCACGACCGCGAGCAGCTCCTCCGCTCGCTGGCGCTGGCGCGCCTTGGGCCAGCCCAGGAGCCGCGGCACGGTGGCCACGTTGTCCTCGATCGTCTGGTGCGGGAACAGGCCGGTCTGCTGGATCACGTAGCCGATGCCCCGGCGGAGCTCGGTCAGGTCGCGCGTGGCGGCATCCACGCCGTCGAGCAGGATCCGGCCGGAGCTGGGCTCGATCAGCCGGTTGACCATCTTGAGCGAGGTCGTCTTGCCGCAGCCCGACGGCCCCACCAGCACGCAGATCTTGCCGGCCGGGACCGCCAGCGACAGGTCGTTTACGGCGCCGGGGGTGCCCGCCTTGGCCGCCCGGGCGTCGTAGGACTTGGTGACATGGTCGAACTCGACCGTGGCGGCGCGTGCGGTGGCGTGGGTCATGGGGTGGGCGGGCTCCTGTCGCGTCCCCGAACGCTACCCGATCCGGTCGGCGCGCGACCCGGACGGTCGCGGTCGACGCGGGCCGGTCGGCACTTGGCCCAACTGCGCCGGTGACGGACCCTGCTTGTGCGACCCGTGATCGATGGTGCGTCCCGTGAGGCGCGCGTCGAGCCCGGTCGCGGAGGTGCCCCATGGTCGACGTGATCCACGCCCACCCACGGCAGCCGGACGCCCGGCCCTCCACCGCACCCACCCTGCCACTCCCGGTCGGCCGCGCCATCCTGGAGCTGCGCGAGGTCGCCCACGACCTGGTCGGGCGCCCGGAGCACGACGAGCTCTCGGCCGACGAGCGAGCGCGCCTGGAGCTGGAGATCCGCGAGGCCGTCGGGGCCGTGATGGCGCAGCCACCGTGTGCCGCGCCGGGCGCCGCGACGATCGCGGGGCGGCTGACGGCAGAGCTCTCGCCGCGGGTGGAGGCGCTGCCCGTCCACCTCCGGGTGGCGCTCGCCAACGCCCGCCGGCGCGCGCTCCTCGGCGTGGACTGACCCGGCGGCGCTGCCGGAGCGCGAACCCGCCCGCGCCCTCCGCCCGCCCGCGGCGCCCGTCTCAGGCCGGGATCGTCGCCAGGTCGCCCTCGATCACGGACCGGTCCTCGGCCTCCGCGACGGCCGCCAGCGCGGAGCTCGCCCGCGCCTTCCACTCGGCGGCCCCGTCACGGTCGCCGGAGACCGCGAGCGCCCGGGCCATGGCCTCGGCCGCCGCCGCCGCGTCCCAGTCCTCGATGCCCTCGCCGCCGGCCGCCAGGACCTCGTTCGCCCGGCGGGCGTGGTGGACCGCGGCCTCGCCGCGACCGAGGACGGCATACACCCGGGAGCACAGCCAGTGGCCCCGCGCCGCGTTGGCGGCGTTGCCCACCTGTCGCCAGTGCCAGGCCGAGGCGTGGGCGGTGTCCACCAGCTCGTCGTCCTGGGCCGGGGTCCGGCCTTCGATCTCCAGCAGGTCCCATGTCCGGTTGTACAGCCCGGCCCCCAGGGACCGGTGCGTCTCGGGGGACAGCGACGGGGGCGGCGGCGGCGTGGGCACGGCGATCTCCTTTGTGGTCGGGTCGGCGGCGGACAGGACGTTGAGGCGGTGGAGGGCGCGCTGCAGCCGGGCGGTCCGTGCCTCGAGGCGGACTCGCTCCTCGCGGAGGACGGCACCCCGGATCGCCGGGTCGTCGGCCTCGAGGACGGCGCGGATGGCCGGCAGCGACAGCTCCAGCTCGCGCAGCGCGGCCACGGCCCGGGCGGTCGCGAGCTGGTCGCGCCGGTAGCGGCGGTAGCCGGTCGCCGGGTCCACGTCCGCGGGCCGCAGGACGCCCTCCTCGTCGTAGTGCCGGAGGGCGCCGACCGTCAGCCCGGCGAGCCGGGCGAACCGGCCGATGGGGAGCAGCTCGTCGTCCACGCGCGGATCCTGAACCCTCGACCTACCCGAGAGTCAAGCGCCGGCCGCCGACCGCATCCTCACGCGTTGTCCAGCTCGCGGGAGATCGCGCGCAGGATGAACCGAGCGGCCTCGGCGCTCTTGCCGCCCAGCCGCTGTCCCTCGTCCTGCTCCAGGGCGACCGAGAGGTCAGCCAGCATCGCTCCCAGCACGGGGGTCTTCTGGAGCGAGCCCGCCTCGAAGGCGGCCTCGAGGCCCGCGATCGCGCGCCGCGCGTTGTCCACGACGTGCCCCTTCGCCTCCATCCAGACGCGGAACTCAGCCCGCGCGGCGTCGGCCGCGGCTCCCTCGCTGGGCATCGTCAGCCTCCTCCTCGCTGGATCACCGGCTCGCCACCCTCGGCGTCGCCGATGCCCTCGGCGTGCCCCTCCGCGCGCCCCTCGGCGACCGCCCGGGCCTGCCAGCGCGCCGCCCGCCACTCCGGCTCCAGCACGCTCATGTGCAGCTCGTCCCACCAGCGCCCGTCGCGCCAGATCGCCTCGCGCGATCGCCCCTCGGTCACGAACCCGACCCGCAGGTACGACCGGATCGCCCGCTCGTTGAAGGCGAACACGGACAGCGCCACTCGGTGCAGCCCGAGTGTCTCGAACGCGTGGTCCACCATCAGGCGCGTCGCCTCGCCGCCGTACCCGTGGCCCCACGCGTCGTGCTCGCCGATCGTGATGTGGAACAGGGTGGAGCCATTGTCGCCGTCCAGCTGCGAGAACGCGCAGGTCCCGATGAGCCGGCCGGTCTCGCGGACGTGGATGCCCATCGCCATCGACTCGGGACCCAGGGCCCGCATCGTGAAGAACCGCTCGATCTCCTCGGGGCGCATGGGGCCATCCTGGTAGCGCGTCAGGCGCGCCACCTCGGGATCCTGGTACCAGCGCAGGAAGTCACGCAGGTTCTCGCGCGTGTGCCGGCGCAGGGCCACGAGCTCGCCGTCGATATGGTCGGGAAACCAGCGGCGATGGAGCATCACGGACACCCTATACCATCGCCCTCATGCGTCGCTGGGGTGAGGTCGCCGGACGCGTGGCGGCCACGACGAAGACATCCGAGAAGACCGCGATCCTGGCCGCCTACCTGGCTGACCTGCCGCCGGCCGACCTGCCGGTCGCGGCCGTGTTCCTCACCGGGCGCCCGTTCCCCGAGGCGGACCAGCGCTCGATCGGCGTGGGCTGGGCCGGGCTGGCGGGCGCCGTCCTGCGGGTGGCGGGCGCCGATGGCGACGCGCTCCGCCGCGCCTACGACCGCTCATCCGACGTGGCGACGGCCGTGGGCGAGGTGCTCGCGGAGGCCGGCCACGCCCCCGATTCGGCACACGAGCCGACGCTGGGCGAGGTGCGGGCGGCATTCGAGGCGATCGAGGCGGCCTCCGGGGCCGCCGCCAAGGC
>CAYJOH010000332.1:0-3520 GCA_964371685.1 uncultured Anaerolineaceae bacterium | reverse complement strand
GATCGCGAACGGCGTGAGCGGCGTCGCGTACATCGCGTGGTAGCGGCGGATCCAGCGGAAGCCGGCCATGACCGGGAACGTGGCCTCGAACGCGGAGCCCTGCATGACCGTGGACGCGAGCAGGGCCGGCGCCAGCCACTGGAGGTACGACACGTCGCCCAGGGCACCGCTCCCGGACCGGTCCACGTACGAGCCGAGGCCCACGCCCATCGCGAGCAGGAACAGGACCGGCTGGGCGAAGCTGCCGAACACCGACCCCCGCCAGGTGCGCAGGTAGAGCAGCAGCTGGTGCTCGTACGCGACCGCCGCCGCGTGAAGGGCGCTCGGACGGGGCAGCGCCTCGCCCCGGAGGTGGATCGATGCGGGCGCGCGGCCCGGCGCCTCGGCGACCGCCATCGCCTCAGTCCACCAGGCTGCGGCCGGTCAGCCGCAGGAACACGTCCTCGAGGCTGCTCCGCCGGACGAGCACGGTCTCCGGCTGGAGGCCCCGCTGGTGGGCGGCGACCGCGGCCGCCTCGCCGTCGTCGGAGTAGACGAGGACGCGGTCCGGCAGCCGCTCCACGCGCTGGCCCAGGCCGTCCAGCTGCCCGTCGAGCGTCTCCTGGACGCCGACCGGGAACCGCAGCTCGGTCACCTCGCGGGTGGAGTAGCGCTCGATCAGCTCGCGCGGCGAGCCTTCGGCGGCGATCCGGGCCTTGTCCATCACGACCAGCCGGTCGCACAGCTGCTCGGCCTCGTCCATGTAGTGGGTCGTGAGCACGAGCGTCACGCCCCGCTGCTTGAGCCGGTACAGGCGCTCCCAGAGCAGGTGGCGGGCCTGCGGGTCGAGGCCGGTCGTGGGCTCGTCGAGCAGCAGGATCGACGGCTCGTTGATCAGCGCGCGGGCGATCGTCAGGCGCCGCTTCATGCCGCCCGACAGCGGCTCCACCTTGTCCCGGGCGCGTTCGGTGAGCTGGGCGAAGTCCAGGAGCTCGGCGGCCCGCCGCCCGGCCTCGGCGCGCGACAGCCCGAAGTACCGGCCGTAGATCACGAGGTTGTCGCGGACCGAGAGCTCCGTGTCCAGCGTGTCCTGCTGGGGCACCACGCCGAGCCGCGCACGGATCCGGGCGCCGTTGGCCGCGGGGTCGAGGTCGAGGATCCGGAGCGTGCCCTCGGTGACCGGCGAGACGCACGCGATCATGCGCATGGTCGAGGTCTTGCCGGCGCCGTTGGGGCCCAGGAAGCCGAAGCTCTCGCCGGGCGCGACGTCGAAGTCGATCCCGTCGACGGCCGTGAACGTGCCGAACCGCTTGGTCAGGCCGCGGGCGGTGATGAGGGGCGGGGTCTGGGACGGATCGGGCATGGGCGGGCGATGGTACCGCAGGCCACCGGTCAGGGGCTGTCAGGATTGGGGCGGCACGGCTCCACCGCCGGGACCCGCGACCGGCACCGCGGGATGGTCCCCGGCGTGCACGATGTTGTCGAACTGGCGCCACAGGATCGCCACCAGCAGGGCCGAGCCGAGGAACCCGAACCAGAACGGCGCCGTGATGCCGAACGTCCGCGCCAGCAGCCCGCCGATCGGGGTCCCCACGACGATGCCCCCGAACACGCCGACCGTGTAGACGCCCGTGACCCGTCCCAGCAGCGCGTCGGGCACCGCCCGCTGCCGGACGACGACCGACGTCGTGCCCCACACGAAGGCGTGCGCCCCGAACACCACCATCGTCGCCAGCGCGACCGAGGGCGACGTGGTCAGCGCCAGCGACAGGTGGGTCAGGGTCTCGATCACGAGGCCCACCCGCATGATGTCGGCCAGCGAGAACCGCCGTTCGAGGCGGCCGTAGGACGCCGTGCCGACGATGCCGCCGATCGCGATCGCCGTGGTCAGCAGGCCGAAGCCCACCTCGTCCATCCCGAGGCGGTCGCCGGCGTACAGGACCAGCACCGACCAGGCGGCGCCGTAGGTGACGTTGAACGCCACGATCGTGAGCGCCAGCGTCCGCATCGGCGGGTGGGCGACCAGCCAGCGCAGGCCCTCCGCCATCTCCGCGCGGAGCCCGGTCCGTGCGCCCGCCTCCGCGTCGCCAGCGGCGCGAGGGGCCAACACCGGCGCCGGGGCGGGGCCCAGGACGACACGCGAGACCAGTAGTGCCCCGAGCGCGAAGCAGGCGGCGTTGGTCGCGAACGGCAGCGCCATGCCGGCCGCGAACAGGAATGCCCCGATCGGGGGCGCGAGCAGCTGGTTGGTGAGCAGGAAGGCGCCCGAGAGTCGCGCGTTGGCGATCCCCAGGTCCTCACGCCGAACGAGCCGCGGCAGCAGGCTCCCGCTGCCCACGTCGGCGAAGGTCTCCGCGGTCCCGAGGATGAACAGGACCACGAGCACCACAGCGATGTTCACCGTTCCCGTCACGATCGTCGCCGCGAGCGTGGCCAGCACGGCGGACCGGGCGAGGTTGACGCCCGCCACGACCCGCCGCCGGTCGTGGCGGTCCGCGACGGCGCCCGCCGGCACGCCGAACAGCAGCTGCGGCAGGGTCTGCGCCAGCAGCGCCATCGAGACCAGCAACGGGTCGCGGGTCTGCGAGGCGACCAGCAGCGGCCCCGCGGCCAGCGCCACGCCGTCGCCGACGTTGCTGATGACGGACGACGCCAGGAGCCAGCGGAAGCTGCGGCCGAGCCGCGCGGGCGCGACGGTCTCGACGGCGGCGGTGAACGGGTTGGGCACGCGGCCGAGGATACCGAGCGGGCTACCGCTCCGGCACGGTCCCCACGTGCAGCGTGACGATGCCGCCGGTCAGGCCCTGCCAGCGCACGTCCACGAGGCCGGCCTCGCCCATGACCTCGGCGATCCGCTCGGGAGACGGGTAGCCCTGGACGCTGCGTACGAGGTACGCGTACGCGCTCCCCTGCCCCGCCACCTTCCCGATCAGCGGCACCATCCGGTCGAACCACCAGCGCATGAACCGGGCGAGCCGGCTGCGGGGCCGGGCGATCTCGAGGCACAGCACGCGCCCGCCCGGCCGGACGGAGCGGGCCATCTCCGCGAAGCCCAAGCGGTAGTCGGGCAGGTTGCGCATGCCGAAGGCGATGGTCGCGGCGTCGAAGGCGCCGTCCCCGGTCGGCAGGGCGAGCGCGTCGCCGACCACGAACTCGAGGCCCGGGCGGCCGGCGAACCGCCGCGTCGCCACGTCGATCATGCCGGGCGAGATGTCCACGCCCAGCACCCGCCCGAACTGCCCGACCCGCGCCTGGAGGTCCGCCGCCACCTTGCCGGTCCCCGACGCGACGTCCAGGGCCGACCCGCCCGGCGCCAGCCCTGCCCCGTCGACCAGCCGGCGGCGCCAGCGCGGCTCCTGGAACGCCGAGATCACGAGGTTCATCGGGTCGTACACGCGCGCAATGCGGTCGAACATCACCCTGACCTCGGGGGTCGGGGCGGCGTTGCCCGATTCGGTGGCCAGGCCGGACGGCGTGGTGTCGGGGTGCGGGTCGGTCATGGGCTGGGCTCCAGGGCGGTGACGAGGCCGGCCGAGGCGAG
>CAYJOH010000331.1:2123-3526 GCA_964371685.1 uncultured Anaerolineaceae bacterium | reverse complement strand
CTTGTCGCCGAGCGAGGTCACGCCGGCGAGGTACTTGTTGCCGTCCGCGATGAGTTTGAGCAGCCGGGCGGCAACGCGCGGCTCCACGACGCCGATCCGGACGCCGTTGCTGATCGCGATCATCCGGTTGCTCTCGGGCGTCAGCTCCACGAGATCCCCCGGGTTGACCTGGGCGAGCTCGGCCGGCCGGGCGAGGTTGGTCAGGTGGGCGAAGCCGGGCTTGCCGGTCTCCTCGACGAAGATCGACACCGGCGCCTTCGATCCCGGCTTGGCGGCCACGGTCGTATCGCCGGCGTCGACCAACAGGACCTTGAGGCGGTCGATGTTGCGCTCGGCGATGCGGTTGGTGGGGTCCAGCGCCAGCGCCTTCTGGTAGTGCTCGCGAGCGGCTCCCAGCTCGCCGAGCTCCCACAGGGCCTTGGCCAGGCGGTTCTCGGACTCGGAGTCCGGCCCGAGCTCCAGCAGCCGCCGGTTCGTCTCGGCGGCGTCGGACCAGCGGGCGGCGGACGCGTGGGCGATCGCCTGCTCGGCCAGCTGGCGCTTCAGCCGCGTCTGGCCGGCGGGCGTCTGGGCGGCGGCGTCGATCTCGGGGAAGGTCACGGAGTGGTCGTCCTTTCGGTCCATCGGGACGCGACGGGGCACGCGGGGCGTCGTCGGACGCGCCGAGCCGGGCCGGTCTCGGGCACGTGTTTCTAGCATCCGGTGGGCGTGGCGTCAAACGACGCCGGATCGGGCGGGCGTCAGCCCCGCAGGCGCAGGTTCCACGCGACGACCACGACGGCCAGCGCGATGAGCAGGATCGTCTCCCACAGGAAGCGGGGGTCGCGGCGGCGGGCCGGCGCGGTGCCGTGGAACGCATCCCACAGGTAGAGCACTAGGGTCAGCACGGCCGGGCCCACGAGGCGCGGCAGGTCGATCGCCCGCGAGGCCCCGGCCGCGACGGCGACGACGATCGCGTACGTCAGCGCGGACCGCGCCGCGTCCCGCGCCGTGCCGTAGCGGAACGCCGACACCCGGTACCCGAGCAGCAGCGCGATCAGCGCGTCGTCCACCGCCAGGATCAGCAGCCAGCCCTCGGACAGCGCCTCGCCGCCGGCCCCGCCCGGCTCGGCGAGCCCGCCGGGGACCAGGGCGGCGATGCCGGTGAACGCCACGAAGGCCGTCACCATGGCGGCCAGCGCCAGGCGCGAGCGGTCCGCGTCGGCCGCCCCGGTCACCTGCGACCCCAGTCGCATCTCCAGCCGGACGACGCGCTCGAACAGGAGCCCGAACGCCGCCAGCGCGGGCACCAGGCCCAGCCCGGCCGGCACGAGCTGGATCGCCGCGGCGCCGCCCCCGGTCAGCACGGCGGGGATCAGCAGCGCCTCGAACGGCCGGCCGCTCCCCTCCTCGGTATCCAGGAC
>CAYJOH010000331.1:0-2023 GCA_964371685.1 uncultured Anaerolineaceae bacterium | reverse complement strand
CGCGACGGCTTGGCGGCCACCCAGGCCAGCAGCTCGTCGCGGCCGCGGGTGTTGAGCACGTGGCGCGGCTCGACCCACGCGCGCCGGGCCTGGTCCACGCCCCACCGGAGGTAGCCCAGCTCGGTCGTCCGGTGGGCGTCGGAGTCGATCGAGAGCAGGCAGCCGGCCTCGACGGCGCGGCGGGCGCGCTCCGGGGCGAGGTCCAGCCGGTGCGGCGAGCCGTTGATCTCGAGGGCCGTGCCGGTCGCGGCGGCCGCCTCGAACACCGCGTCCCAGTCGAGATCCAGGTCGTCGCGCGACTGGATCATCCGCCCCGACGGGTGGGCGATGACGTCCACGTGCGGGCTGCGGATCGCGTTGAGCGTGCGGCGCGTGAGCTCCGCACGCGGCTGGCGGCGGGCGACGTGCACCGAGGCGACCACGAGGTCGAACCGGGCGAGCAGGTCGTCCTCGTAGTCCAGGCGGCCGTCGGCGCGGACCTCGAGCTCGCAGCCGTGGAGCAGCCGGAAGCCGCCCGGGTGGGCGCCCTCGGGGATGGAGCCGGCCTCCTCCTCCGCGGCGTACCGCGCGTTGAGCGCGGCGATGATCGATCGCTGGAGCTCCACCCGGGCGGGCTCCAGCCCGTGCGCGATCGCGAGGCTCTGCGAGTGGTCGGTCAGCACCTGGTAGGCGTAGCCACGGCGGCGGGCGGCCTCGGCCATGACCTCGATCGCGTGGACGCCGTCGCTCCAGTCGGAGTGGCTGTGGAGGTCGCCGCGCAGGTCCGCCAGGGTCACCAGCGACGGCAGCCGGCCCTCGGCCGCCGCCTCGATCTCGCCCCGGTCCTCGCGCAGCTCGGGCTCGATGAACGCGAGGTCGAGGAAGCCGTAGACGGCCGCCTCGTCGGGGAACGTCCGGAGCTCGGCCTCGGCGCCGGTCACCGGCCGGCCGTCGGCGTCCAGGCGCAGGAACCCCTTCTCGGACAGGCTCCAGCCCCGGTCCCGCGCGATCCCGCGCAGCGCGACGTTGTGGGCCGCGGAGCCCGTGAAGTGCACGAGGTACGTGCCCGCCTCGCCGGGCGGCATGACCATCAGGTCCACCTGCGGGCCGCGCAGCAGGCGGACGCTCGCCTTGGCCTTGCCGGCGCCGATGACCTGGTCCACCACGCCCAGGCTCGTGAACCGCTCGATGACCGCCTCGGGCGCGTCCGTCTCCACCAGCAGGTCGAGATCGCCGATCGTCTCGCGCCTGCGGCGCAGCGAGCCCGCCTGGACGATCCGGCCGACCCCGGCCGACCCCGCCAGCTGGGCGACCAGGTCGTCGGACATCGCCTGGGCCCGGTCCAGGAGCAGCCGCTGGGGGCGCGATTCGAGCTGGGCGATCCCATCCAGGATCCGCTGCTCGGTGCCCGCGGAGATCCCCTTGAGCCCGCGCAGGTGCCCGGCCTCGGCGGCCCGGCGGAGGTCGTCGAGGCTCTCGATCCCCAGCCCCTCCCACACGAGGCGCACGGTCTTGGGCCCCATGCCCGGGACCTGGAGCAGGTCCACGAGGCTGGCCGGGATCTCCGCCCGGAGCCGCTCGTGGAGCGCCATCCGGCCGGTCGTGGCGAGCTCCGCGATCTTGTCGCTGATCGCCTGGCCCACCCCGGGGATCGGTCGGCGGTCGCCGGCGCCGTAGGCCTCCGCGACGTCGAACGGGGCGCGGGCGATCGCGTCCGCCGCGCGGTGGTAGGCGACGGTCTTGAACACCAGCTCGCCCTTGACCTCGAGGATGTCGCCGATCTCGTGGAAGATCCGCGCGAGGTCGCCGTTGGTGACGGCGCGGCGCGGTCCCTCGCCCTCGTCGTCACCGGGGGGCTCGGCGAGCTCGTCGTCCTCGTCATCCGGCTCGGGCGGCGGGGGGAGGTCGTCTCGGCGCGGCATGGGGCCATGGTACGGGCCCGCCGATCCTCAGGCGGCGACCACCCGGTCGCGCCCGGCGCGCTTCGCGCGGTAGAGCGCCTGGTCCGCCTCGTCGATCACGAGGTCGAGCGGCTCGTCGGGCT
>CAYJOH010000330.1:0-3538 GCA_964371685.1 uncultured Anaerolineaceae bacterium | reverse complement strand
GGCGGGCGGGAACCGAGCCGGATCCGGTGGCGCACGCCCTCGGCCGCGGACCGGTGGCATCATCGTCCCGTGCTCGCCCGCCTGCGCGAGATGCCGCCCGGCATCCGCATCTTCCTCGGCTATGCCTTCCTCGTGCTGGGCCTCATCGGGGTCAGCCTGCGGTTCGTGGTGGACCAGGCGATCAGCGCCCCGGTCTCGCTGCCCGGGATCGTGGTCATGGTCCTGCTGGCGTACACGATCTTCACCACCACGCTCGTGCTCCAGCGCAAGGAGGCCGCGCGCGGCCTGGCCCTGGGCCTGTCCACCCTCACCCTGCCGGCCGTGCCACTGCTGCTGCTCGCCGCGCTGCCGCTGTACGCACTGATCATGGCCGCGCTGGCCGGCCTGCTGTTCTTCGGGCTGACCCGGCCCGAGGTCCGCGGCTACCTGAACGAGCCGTAGCCCGGCGCCCAGCGGGGCAACCGCGCGGGGCAGTCGACCGCGCGGGCACCGTCGGCGCGCATGTCCGCGCGGGACGCTACCCTTCGCGGAGCGCCCGGGGGCCGATCCGCCGAGAGCGCCGGCGGTCGCGGCCGACCGCCCCCGTCACGCACACGGAGCATCCCGACCTTGACCAGCTCGAACGATCGTCCGGCGTCGTCCGGCAAGCGGCCCGCATCCGGCGCCCACGCACCGCACGGCGGCTCGCGCAGCCCGTCGGGCTCCGCGCGGTCCGGACGGCGCGACACCCAGCGCCACCGCCATGACGAGCCGACCACGCTCCAGCGCCTGCGAGCCCCGCTGCTGTCGCTGGGCTTGATCGCAGTCATCGTGGGCGTGAGCGCGTTCGTGCTCACCTCGGCGGCGGCGCCAACCTACGCCTGCACGAGCATCGACACGGTCCAGTCGCCGGCCGAGGGCGAGATCGGCCAGGTGCAGCCGGACCAGGGCAACGCCCACCTCCAGGCCGGCGACAAGGTCACCTACCCCGTCTGCCCGCCCGCATCCGGCAAGCATCTCAACCGCACGGGCTTCGGCCCCCTGCAGCCCAAGGTCTACGGCCCGGACGACGCCAGCGCGCCCACCGGCTGGGTGCACAACCTGGAGCACGGCGGACTCGTCCTCCTGTACTCCTGCGACAAGGGCGCCTGCGACGACGCGTCGATCCAGCAGCTCGGGGGCTTCGCCCAGGGCTTCCCGGACAGCCCCGTGTGCGGCCTCCAGCCCGGCATCGTGGGCCCGGTGATCGCCCGCTTCGAGCAGATGCCGACGAGGTACGCCGCCCTGGTCTGGGACCGCGTGCTGTACCTCGACGCGCTGGACAGCCAGCGGGTCTACGACTTCTACACGGCCTACGGCGAGCGGGTGTCCGACGGCTCGTGGATCGCGCCGCCGGAGCCGCAGTGCGCGGCGCCCTCGCCATCGGCGTCCCCGTCGGCATCGCCGTCGGCCTCGCCGTCCTCGGACGCGTCGGCCAGCCCCAGCGCCGAGGCCAGCCCCAGCGTCGAGCCCAGCCCGTCGGCCGGCTGAGCCCAGTCCGATGCGCCTCTTCGCCTACCGGGACCGGTTCGATGACCAGCGATTCGGCGTCATCGTGGACGGGCGACTGCTGACCGGCGCGCAGCTCGAGAAGCGCGGACGGTTCGCCGAGGACACCCACTTCGGGATCGGCTTCCCCGGCGACGACCGATGGTTCGCGAGCGTGGCCAAGGCCACCCGGCGCGCGCTCCAGGCGGGCGCGCCGCTCATCGACCCGGAGGCGCGCCGGCCCATCGCGGCCATCGACCCCGACGTCGTCGGCAAGATCGTGTGCGTGGGGCTCAACTACGCCGACCACGCGAAGGAGGGTGGCCGCGCTACGCCGGACCGGCCGATGCTGTTCGCCAAGTTCGCCAACACGGTGATCGGCGATGGCGATGCCATCGTCCGGCCCGAGGGCACCCGCGCCCTCGACCTCGAGGTGGAGCTGGGCGTGGTCATCGGCCGTACGGCGCGGCGCGTGACCGAGGCCGCGGCGATGGACCACGTCGCCGGCTTTGTGGTCGTCAACGACGTGAGCGCCCGCGACTGGCAGGGCAACCCGCAGGCGCTCCGCGAGGGCGAGAAGGGCGACGGCCAGTGGCTCCGCGCCAAGGGCAGCGACACCTTCCTCCCGGTCGGCCCCGTGTTCGTGACCCGCGACGAGCTGGACCCCGCGGCCGGGCTGCGGATCCGCAGCTGGCGGATCCCCGGCAGCGGCCCGGACGCCGGCGACCCGGTCCTGATGCAGGACGGGAATACGTCCGACATGCTCTTTCGCGTCCCGGCCCTGGTGAGCTACATCTCGCGGCACATCACGCTGGACCCCGGCGACCTGATCGCGACCGGCACCCCGGCGGGCGTCGGCGTGTTCCGCGACCCGCCGGTGTTCCTGGAGCCCGGCGACCGGGCGCGATGCGAGATCGAGGGCATCGGCGTGGTGGAGAATCCGATCGTGGACTGGACGGACGACCCCCGCCGCGACGCCTGAGCGCAGGACGCCGAGGTCGGGGAAGCAGGAGGCGCACATGCTCGCCCTGGTCAAGACCCAGCCCGGGCCCGGGCTGGACCTCCAGACCGTCCCCGACCCGCAGGTCGGTATCAACGACGTCCTGATCCGGGTGCGCAAGACCGGCATCTGCGGCACCGACCTGCACATCGAGTCGTGGGACCCCTGGGCGGCGAAGATGATCAAGCCCCCGCTCGTCGTCGGCCACGAGTTCGTGGGCGAGGTCGTCGAGCTGGGGGCGAACGTGTCCGACTTCCATCCCGGCGACATCGTGTCCGGCGAGGGCCACGTCACCTGCGGCCGCTGCCGCCACTGCATGGCCGGCCGGCGCCACCTGTGCGCGAACACGGTCGGGCTGGGCGTGGGGCGCGACGGCGCGTTCGCGGAATATGTCGCCCTGCCGATGACCAACGTGTGGCACCACTGGCCGGGCATCGACGAGGACGTGGCCGCGATCTTCGATCCATTCGGCAACGCGGTCCACACGGCGCTCGCGTTCCCGGTGCTGGGCGAGGACGTCCTGATCACCGGCGCGGGGCCCATCGGCCTGATGGCCACCGCGGTCGTCCGGCATGCCGGGGCGCGGTTCGTCGTCGTATCGGAGCCCAACCCCGTGCGCCGCGCGCTCGCGTCCCGCATGGGCGCCACCGTGGCCGTGGACCCGGGCGAGCGGGACCTCGCGGACGTCCAGCGCGAGCTGGGCATGGTCGAGGGGTTCGACGTGGCGCTGGAGATGTCCGGGGCCCCGGCCGCCATCCGGGCGACGCTGGACAACATGGCCCACGGCGGCGCGATCGCCATCCTCGGCATCCCCACCCAGGACGTCAGCCTGGACGTCAACGAGATCGTGTTCAAGCTGCTGACCGTCCGGGGGATCTACGGCCGCGAGATGTACGAGACCTGGTACAAGATGACGGTAATGCTCCAGTCGGGGCTCGACATCACCCCGGCGATCACGCACCGCTTCCCGTTCCGCGAGCACGAGGCGGCGTTCGCCGCGGCGCGCTCCGGCGACGCCGGCAAGGTCATCCT
>CAYJOH010000329.1:0-3543 GCA_964371685.1 uncultured Anaerolineaceae bacterium | reverse complement strand
CGCGACGCTTCCAGCCGGGCGACGAGCTGCTGGCCGGCGACCACGAGTACAACGCGACGCTCAATGCGATGCGCGCAGCGGCGGACCGTGACGGGGCCCGCCTCATCATCGCCCGGATCCCGTTCCCGATCCATGACCCGTCGCAGGTCGTGGAGGCGTACATCGAGGCCGCCACCGAGCGGACCCGGTTCGCGCTGGTCAGCCAGGTGTCCTCGCCGACGGCGCTCATCTTCCCGGTCGCGGCGGTCGTCCGCGAGCTGGACCGTCGGGGCGTGGACACGATGGTCGACGGCGCGCACGCCCCGGGCATGGTGCCGGTTGACGTGACCGCGATCGGCGCCGCCTACTGGACGGGCAACGGGCACAAGTGGCTGTGCGCGCCGAAGGGCGCGGCGATCCTGTCCGTGCGCTCCGATCTCCGGGCGAGCGCCCGTCCACTGGTCGTATCCCACGGGGCGAACGACCCCCGGACCGACCGGTCGCGGTTCCGGCTGGGGTTCGACTGGACGGGGACGTTCGACCCGACCGCGGTCCTCTCGCTGCCGGCCGCGATCCGCTACGTCGGCGGCCTCCACGACGAGGGCTGGTCCGGGCTGATGGCCGCCAACGCCGCCCTGGCCCGCCGCGCCCGGGACACGATCTGCGCGGCCCTCGGCGTGCCGGCGCCCTCGCCCGACGCGATGCTCGGCGCGATGGCCTCGATCCCGCTGCCGGGCCTCGCGGCGACGGAGCCGGCGGCGGAGCGCCTGCAGGCGGCGCTGTACGACGAGGACCGGATCGAGGTGCCGGTGCTCACCTGGCCGGTCGCGGCGGCCATCCCCGAGGGCGAGCGCCCGAGGGCGGTCATCGTCCGGATCTCGGCCCAGCGCTACAACACGCCGGACGAGTACTCGGCCCTGGGCGAGGCCCTCGCGCGGCGGCTGCGGGAGCACGGCTCGCCGCGGTCGCTGCTCGGGCGGCTGCGTCGCGGATAGCCGCCGGCGTCTCACCCGTCGCAACGCGGGTCGCCCGCCAGCCGGGCAGCCAGGCCCCGAGCGGTGGCGTCGCGGCGGCCTGGGGTAGACTCCCGGCAGCAGTCCCAGCGAGGGGTCCCGTCAGGGGTGTGGCCGCGAGGTCATCGACCTGCGGACCCTCCCCAGGCAGGTGGGGCCGATCGGACCATGGCCGATTCCCCGCATGTCCCATAGCCCGGTGGACGACGGGCGCGTAGGCTCGACTGCACCGCGGTCCATGCCGCGGGCTCGCGACCCGCCGCCTCGCAAGACCCAGGCGTCGCCGCACGCATGCGGCCCCAATGGCGCCAAAGCCTGTTCTCGCACGGCGAAGCCTGCGGGTGATCGGTCTCGGACCAGGCGCTGCCAAGCCGGCGTCGGGCGGTTCCGGCGCCCGCCCGGCAGCGCCGCGCCCCACCAGGAAGGTGGCCCCATGCGCCCCTACGCCGCCCACGCCGCGCCCCCCGTATCCCTCCGCCCGTCCCCGTCGTCGTCGCTCGGGCGACTGGCCAGGCTCCCGGTCGCCGCGCTGCTGGCAGTGCTGGCCGTGGGGCTGGTGGGCTTCGCGATGCCGACCGAGGTCGACGCCGCGTCCGTGAGCCGCATCCCTGCCTGTGGTGTCGCGCTCCGGACCCGGGCCAGCACCGCGGCGACCCGCAAGGCATCGATCAACGTCAGCCAGCGGGTGACGGTCGTCGCGACCGTCTCCGGCGGTCGCTGGAGGCAGGCCTGCGACGGGCGGGGCGTGACCGGCTCCAAGTGGTTCCGGATCTCGGCCATCGACGGGCGGAGCGTGTCCTCGCTGTACGGCGTGCGGTACGTCTACGCTCCCAAGGGCCTGTTCGAGAGCACCGCGCCGCCCACCGTCGTGTGTGACGCGAGGTTCCCCGACGCGCCGTCGACGACGACCGACCAGTCGGGCGCGATCGCCAGGTTCCTCCGCGCGCACGAAGGCAAGCGGGTGTGCTTCAGGCCGGGCGCCACCTACCGGGTCGACGCGCGGCTGGAGCTCGACTTCTGGACCGGGACGATCTTCGGCCGCGGGGCGACGTTCCGCCGGTACAAGGCGTCCACGAGCCAGTCCTACCACATCCGGATCGTCCAGGGTCGCAACATCGTCATCGACGGCCTCAACGTGCGAGGCCCGGCGACCCTGTCGGACATCCAGAACCGCGTGTTCGGCAGCGGCGACCGCGAGGACCAGTCCGCGTTGTCCGTGGAGACGACGAACGGCTTCACGCTCCGCAACGCCACCCTGTCGTACCTGTGGGGCGACGGCGTGAGCCTGCGGCCGCGCAACGCGTCGGGTGTCGACGGTCCCACGCGCAACGCGCTGATCCAGAACGTCGACGTGATCGTGTCCGGTCGCAACGGGTTCGGGCTGATCTCGGTCGACGGGCTGGTCATCCGCCGGTCGCACGTGTACCAGGCGAGCCTGCACGGGATCGTCGGCGAGCCGAATCGGACGAGCGACGTGCTCGCGAACATCGCGATCTACGGCAACGACGTGCGTGGATTCGATGCCGGGCACACGCCGTCGGGGCCGGGCTACGCGATCGCGATCACGCCCGGCAACGGCGCCGTCCAGCCCGTGAACATCCTCATCCGCAACAACAGGATGGATCGGGCCAGGGTGCGCGTGGACGGGTACTCCTCCTCGCGCCCCGCGCGGAACGTCACGGTGACCGGCAACCGGCCGGCGACCAAGGGCACCGCGTGGTTCACCCACGTGCGGGGCCTGATCTTCAAGGACAACGGCCTGATGGGGATCTCGAAGTCCGACGTCAGCTGACGGGCCGGGGCCTCGGCGCGTGCGCGTCGGGGCCCTCAGCCGCGGCCGTCGAGCGGGATCCGCACCCCGGTGATCGCGGCGGCCGCGGGCGAGGCGAGGAAGGCCAGGGCCTCCGCGGCCTCCTCGGGCGTCGTCCAGGCCGCGTTGCGCGACGAGGGCGCCGTCTCACGCTCGTGCTTGGCATCGATCGCTCGTACGACCAGCAGGTTGGCGGTCACGCCGGTCCCCGCGGTCTCGCGCGCGAGCGAGCGCAGGAGCACCTCCTCGGCGGCCTTGGCCATCGCGTAGCCGGCGCCCCGCGGGCCCGGGTTGGCGGCCAATGGCGAGGACACGGCGAGCACCCGTCCGAAGCCACGAGCGACCATGCCCGGCACCACCGCCTGGACCACGTGGAGCGTCGTCCACAGGTGCTGGTCCAGCATCCGGGCGACCTCGTCCGGGTCGAGGTCCACGACCGCCGTGCCGCCGGTCCAGCCGCCGACGAGGTGGAGCAGCACGTCGATCCGCCCGAAGCGCGCCTCCACGGCTCCCGCCACGGCCCGCGCCGTCTCGCCGTCGCGGAGGTCGCCCGGCACCGGGAGCACGCGGTCCTCCGGCAGCCCGAGCTCGCGCACGACGGCCCCGAGGCGGCCCGGGTCCGTGCCAACGAGCGCGAGGCGCGCCCCGTCGGCGGCGAACCGCGCCGCGGCCGCCCGCCCCACCGGCCCGGTGGCGCCCGTGATCAGCACGACCGGCGCCGGCATCCTCCCGGTCATCGCC
>CAYJOH010000328.1:3006-3545 GCA_964371685.1 uncultured Anaerolineaceae bacterium | reverse complement strand
GGACGCGCTCTCGACGACCCGCGCGGCCGTCGAGGAGGGCCTCGTCGCGGGCGGCGGCACCACGCTGCTGCAGGCGATCCCGGCGCTCGACAAGCTCAAGCTCGACGGTGACGAGCAGGTCGGAGTGGACATCGTCCGCAAGGCCCTCGAGTCACCCGCCCGCCAGATCGCGGACAACGCCGGCGCGCCCGGCGAGGTCGTGGTCAGCAAGGTTCGTTCCATGAAGTCCGGCGAGGGCTACGACGCCCTCAAGGGCGAGTACGGCGACATGTTCAAGAAGGGCATCGTGGACGCCGCCAAGGTGACCCGCTCCGCCCTCCAGAACGCCGCCTCCATCGCCGCGATGGTGCTCACGACGGAGACCCTGATCACGGACATCCCGGAGAAGGACAAGGGTGGGGCCGGCGGTGGCGGCCACGACCACGGCGGGGGGATGGACTTCTAGTCCCAAGCCCTGCACGCGGCGCCCCCTCGACGGAGAGCGCCGGCGGCGCGGGCGTTAAAGGCGGCGGGGGAATCGGTGTTGGGCTCGCCGGTAG
>CAYJOH010000328.1:0-2996 GCA_964371685.1 uncultured Anaerolineaceae bacterium | reverse complement strand
ACCCCCCCCCCCCCCCCCCCGCCCCGCGGGCCCCCCCGCCCCGGGGCGCCTCGGTCGTTAACGGCGCCGGTTCTCGAACGGCGCCGGTCAGGGCACGCCGGGGAAGTCCGGGTCGCCGATCGGGTCGGTGGGTGCGTTCCCGCCCGGGACCGACTCGAGCGAGATCGTCCAGATGGTGTACCGGGTGCCACCGGAGATGCGGGTCGTCTTGAACCGGATCGGGTCGACGAACCGGCGCTTCTCCTGGTCGGCCGTGAACCGGCGCGAGTACCCATCCCAGCGCCTGCCCAGCGTGAAGTAGACGACGTAGGTGCCGTCCTTGAGGCCGCGGATCGTGGTGGACCTGCCCGCCCGGACGTACACGGCCAGCAGGGACTTCTTGGGCGCGGAGGTCTTGGCCAGGATCACGACGCCGTCGCGGTCGCCGCCGTTGGTGATCTTGAACCGGCCCATCCCGCCGCCCAGCTTGTTGACCAGGATCTTGCCGTTGGCCGGACGCTCGATCCGCCACACCACGAGCCTGGTCTCGAGCCCACCGGCGGCCACCGTGTGGTTGCCGGCGCCGAGCGACTTGACCGAGAACGTGAGCGTCGTCCGCTCGCCGCCCGCGAGCGTCGCCTCCTTGGTGCCGGCCGCCTTTCCGTCGATCGACAGGCGGACGGCGTGCGTCCCCGTCAGGCCGCCCTCGTTGGCGACGCCGACGAGGATCGTCAGCCGGGCGCCGGTCTCGGCGGGGTTGGGCTCCACCACGAGCGAGGTCGTCTCGAAGGCCGCCGGACTCAGCACCCGCAGGGTGACCGTCGCGTCGCCCAGTCGGACGGCGTGGTCGCCGGGCTCGCCGACGACGAGCGGGAAGCGCAGCTCCCCGGTCGCGCCCGCGGCGAGGTCCAGGTCCTCCTGCGCCGCGACGCCGCCGTCGATCCTGAGCTCCCCTTCGAACGTGCCGGCGACATCGCCGGTGTTCTGCACGTTCGCGGTGATGACGACCTCGTCCCCGGGCTGGATCTCGACCTCGGCGGGCTCGACCGCAAGGTCGCTGACGTGGAACGCCGCCAGGGCGACGTCGGACACCTGCAGCGTCACGACCGCCTCGTCGAGCCGGACCTCGTGATCGCCGGTCGCGCCGGCGGTGAGGACGAACCGGAGATCCGCCGACTGGCCCGGCGACAGGTCGACGTCGTCCTGGGCCTCGATCGAGCCGTCGACCTTCAGGTCGGCCTCGTACGTGCCGGCGGCGTCGCCCGTGTTCCGTACCCGGGCGGTGACGACGACCTCGTCGCCGGCCGCGACCTCGCTCCCGGCGCCCTCGATCGCCAGGTCGCTGACGGCGAACGCCGCCGACGGCGTGCTGCTGCAGCCACCGACCAGGGCCGCCAGCAGGGCCACCACGACCGACGTTGCCAGGGGGCCGGCGAGCGGCAGCCTGCGCTTGGATCCCACGTCTCCCTCCGTGTGCCGGGACCCGGCGAGACCGTCGCCACGCGGCCGCCCCCCGGACCCGGCACCAGACTCCCGCCGTTCCAGGCCGCGGTGAAGGGCCAAAGGGGTGCCGTGCGGGCGGGGCGTTTGACCAATTCCGGCCCAGGGGCGACCCTTGTGGCTTCAGCGAATCGAAGCAGCCGCATGGCGGCCGTGGGGGTGAGGATGGGAACCAGGGAGCGGGGAGGCGGCGCCGTTGGCGCGATCCTCGCGGTGATCGCGGTGGCGGTCGTCGCCGTCGTCGGTGGCGGGACCGTGCTCGGCGTGGGGCCGCTGGCGCCCAGCCTGCCGCCGGACGAGGTCACCGATCCGAAGGAGATGCTCGCCCGCTCGCTGCAGGCGACCATCGATGCCTCGGCCGTCCACCTCGACGGGACCGTGAGCGGCTCGATCCCGGGCCGCTTCGTGGACCGGCCGGAGGCCGTCGTGTCGCTGGACGGCACGGTGCTCTCGGCCGACGTGCGTCCTCACGACGGCAAGACGCAGACGCACGTCGTCAGCCCGGGCCTCGAGGTGGAGCTGGACACCGTCACGGTCTGGGACAGTGCCTGGTATCGGCTGGACGACGACGACCCGTGGCTGAAGGCGTCGCTCGGCGACGCCTCGGCGGACGCCGGGATCGACATCAACCCGCTCACGCTGGTCGACCGGCTGCGGTCCTACCTCGCGACGCCCGGCATGCGTCCCACGACGGTGGACGTGCCCTGCGGCAGCGTCTCAGGGCGCTGCCACCAGGTCCGACTCGACGCGGGCTCGGACCCGGCGATGATCCTCACCCTGCTCCTGCCCCGGGAGCGGGCGGAGCAGCTGCCGCCGGTCGATGTCGTGATCACCCTCCAGACCGATGCCCTGACGCTCCGGCCGGCCCACCTCGAGCTGGACGCGACGAGCGCGGACGGGTCGGTCGTGATCCACGTCGAGCTGGACACCGCCCGCTGGGACGAGGACCTGGTCATCGAGGAGCCACCCGCCGACGCCGGCTGACGCGACCCGGCCAACCTAGAATGGTGGGGTGAGTCCCACCCCTGCCGACAAGCCCGCGAAGCGCCGCCGAACCCGCCTCGTGGAGCCGGACGGCCAGGGCACCTGGCTGGACGCCGAGCCGGCATCGCCGGCCCCCGCCGCGCTCGAGGAGCCGGACTGGCTCCGGGACGCGCCGCCGGACCCCGCCCTGACCGAGGCCACCGGCCCCGCCCTCACCCCCGAGGAGGTCGCGGCGGCGATCGAGGCCCGGCGCGCCGCCCGCGCGGACGAGATCGTCAGCCGGCTGAACCCCGAGCAGGCCCGCGCCGTCACGACGACCGAGGGGCCGCTGCTGATTCTCGCCGGCGCCGGCTCGGGCAAGACCCGGGTCGTCGCCCACCGGATCGCGTACCTCATCGGGGTGAAGGCCGTCGCGCCCCGGCGCATCCTGGCCGTCACGTTCACCAACCGGGCGGCCGGCGAGCTGCGGGAGCGGATCGCGGCGCTGACCGGCGATGCCGGGAAGGATGTGGAGGCGGGCACCTTCCATGCCC
>CAYJOH010000327.1:0-3571 GCA_964371685.1 uncultured Anaerolineaceae bacterium | reverse complement strand
CCTTCAACAACCGCTACGGCGTGACGTTCCCGGAGCCCGAGGCCGTGTACACCGAGGCCCCGGTGGTGCTGGGCACCGACGGCGTGCGGAAGATGTCGAAGTCGATCGGGAACACGATCGACATCCTGGGCCAGCCGGACATGATCCGGAAGCAGGTCATGTCGATGGTCACCGACACGAAGCGGATCCTGCGCACGGACCCTGGCCGCCCGGAGGTGTGCAACGTCTGCCAGCTCCACCGGTTCTTCGGCGATGACTACGAGGAGGTCTGGGACGGCGAGCGGACCGCCCGGACCGGGTGCGTCGACACCAAGAAGCTGCTCGCTGAGCGGATCATCCGGCACTACGCGCCGGCTCGCGAGCGCTACGCGGAGCTGATGGCGAACCCCGGCGACATCGACGGCGTCCTCGAGGCCGGGGCCGACCGCCTGCGGCCGCTGGCCGCGGCCACGATGGCCGAGGTCCACGCGAAGATGGGGCTGCGCTAGGGTCGTCGCCGTCGTAGGCTGACGCCATGCCCACCGAGCTGACGGAGCGCCAGCGCCGCCTCATCGACACGGTGCTCATCCTCGCGGTCATCGCGCTCGGCTTCGTCGTGCTCGGGTACGTGGCGAGCGTGTTCTACGCGTTCGGCGACATCCTGCTGCTGTTCTTCCTGGCCTGGCTGCTCTCGTTCGCGCTGCTGCCGCTGATCAACGGCGTCGCCCGGCTGATCCCGCGCCTCCCCCAGGCGGTGGCCGTGATCCTGGTCTACGTGGCCATCCTGGTGGTGCTGCTCGCGATCGTGGTACAGGCATCGGCCAGCCTCGCCCAGTCGATCGCGCAGTTCATCGCGGACGCCCCGCAGTTCCAGGACCAGCTGCAGAGCTTCCTTGCCGGCGTCCAGGAGCGGCTGGCGGGGCTCGGGTTCCAGGTGGACCTCGTGAGCCAGGCGCCGGTCATCGTGGAGAACCTGCAGGCCTGGGCGGGCGAGCTGGTGGGGCCGCTCCAGTCGATCGCGTTCGCGAGCATCGGCGTGTTCGGCAACATCCTGATCCTGGTGATCCTGTCGGTCTACATCGCCGTGGACCGCGAGCCGATCGTCGCGTTCCTGTACCGGCTGGTACCGCCCGGCCTGGTCACCGAGGCGCGGCTGCTCCAGACCAGCGTGTCCCGGTCGTTCGGGGGGTTCCTCCGTGGCCAGGTGATCATGGGCCTCGTGTTCGGCGCCTTCACCGCCGTCGTCAACGTGGTGTTCGGCCTGCAGTACGCCGCGCTCACGACGGTCACCGCCGGCATCCTGCAGATGATCCCGTTCTTCGGCCCGTTCGTGTCCTGGGCGCCCCCGGTCGCGATCGCGCTGCTGTTCAAGCCGGAGGTCGCGCTGCCGGTGCTGGTGATCATGGGGATCGCCTGGTTCGTGACCATGAACATCGTCTCGCCAAGGCTGATGTCGGGCGCGGTGGGCATCCACCCGATCGTGGTCCTCGCCTCCGTGGTCATCGGGTCGAAGGTGGCAGGGATCCCCGGCGCCGTCTTCGGCATCCCGGTCGCCGCCGTGCTGTCCGCGTTCTTCTTCCACTGGTACGGCCGGTCCCGCGAGGGCGGCACGGTGGCGGACCGGGCAACCAGGCGCCTGTCGGCGCGCGAGGGGCGCGAGGTCAGGCGTCCGCGCGAGCCGATTCCCGGCGTCGACGAGGACGTGGACGAGGTCGGGGGCCGGACGCAGCCGGGCATCGCCGCGGGCCCGGGCACGGCACCCGGTCCGGGCATGTCCGCCGGGCCCGGCGCGTCCGCGCACGCGACCGCCGCCGGCGAGGGCGACCGGTGACCGACGAGGACGAGGGGAGTCCCGTCCCGGACATGACCCGGGAGCGCGCCCGGACCGAGCGTCGCGACCTGGACAAGGAGCGCGGCGAGCCGCTGGCCGGGTCGCGGGGCGGGCGGCGCTCGATCAAGCGCATCGGCCGGCCACTGGGCGACTGGACGACCCGTCCCCGGATCCTGGTCACCAACGACGACGGCATCGAGTCGCGGGGGCTGCTCGCCCTCAAGCGCGCGCTCGACCCGATCGGGGAGGTGACCGTCGTCGCGCCCGACACCAACCAGTCCGCGGTCGGCCACCAGAAGACGCTGATGCGGCCCCTCCGCGTCCGCGAGCGCACGCTGGCCGATGGCTCGGTCGGGTACTCCATCGACGGCTCCCCCACCGACTGCGTCAGCCTCGCGTTCCTGGGCTTCTTCGAGGAGCGGTTCGACCTCGTCGCGTCCGGCATCAACTACGGCGCCAACCTGGGCGACGACATCACGTACTCCGGGACCGTCTCGGCGGCGATGGAGGCCGTGATCAACAGCTGCCCGGCGTTCGCGATCTCGCAGGAGTACTACGAGGACGTGGACTTCTCCCTGGCGGCGGTGGCGGCGGCCGTGGTCGCGCGCAACGTGCTGGAGCACGGCCTGCGGCGGGGCGAGCTGCTGAGCGTCAACGTGCCGGCGTGCTCGATCGAGGACTGCGGGGGCGTCGAGGTCACCCGTGTGGGCCGGCGCGTCTACCAGGACGAGCTGGTCCAGCGCCTCGACCCGCGCGGGATCCCCTACTACTGGATCGGCGGCCCGCCCCCGTCCGGGATCAGCGTGCCGGGCACGGACTTCAACGCCGTGGTCAACCGCCGGGTCTCGGTGACACCGATCCACCTCGACCTCACCGGCCGCCGGCTGCTCCGCCAGCTCCGGGAATGGGACTGGGACCTGGAGGCCTCCGCGGGACCCGGCGCGGCCGTCCCGGAGGGCCTGTCGCCCAGCCCGGTGGAGGCGGCGATCGCCGACGAGGTCCGGATCGAGCGGCGGTAGCGGCGCGCGACATCGACGGATGTCCATGCCCGCACGGGACCGGCGCCGGGTGCCGCCGCCGCGGACCGAGTCGATCCTGTGGGCATGCGCGTCCCCGAGCGTCTCCGCCTCCTCGCCCGCCGGCCACGCCTCGCGGCGGCGGCACCCGGCCCTGCGCCCCGGCGGCCCGGCTACGACGCGACCGAGGCCGACACGCTGCGCCGCGTCCTGCCGATGCTCCGCGGCGAACCGGTCGTGTGGCTGTCCACCGTCAGCCCCGACGGCCTCCCGCACATCGTCCCCACCTGGTTCTGGTGGGACGGCGGCGTCCTCCAGGTGTTCTCCAAGCCCAACGCCGTCAAGGTCCGGAACCTGCGCGCCCGGCCGCGGCTCATGGTCGCGCTCGGCCGTCCCGAGGAGGACTTCGCCGTGGCGCTGATCGAGGCCGAGGCCAGCGTCGATCCCGCGCCGGCGAGCGTCCCGGATGCCTTCTTCCGCAAGTACGCCGCCGAGCTCGGCGAGGCCGGCCTCGATCGCCAGGGCTTTCGCGCGACGTACACCCAGGCGATCCGGATCGTCCCCACCCGGTTCCTGCCGTGGCACGGCCGGGGCACCCGCCCCGAGGACGCCGCGCGGGGTCGCGCGGGGTCGCCGTTGCCCGCCTGGGCCTGACGATTGCGGTTTCGCGGCCATCGGGCCTGTCGCTCGAGCCGCCCTCGTGGCACGCTTGCCGGGGTCACCACCCCGGAGGACGGACCATGGA
>CAYJOH010000326.1:0-3588 GCA_964371685.1 uncultured Anaerolineaceae bacterium | reverse complement strand
CCCATTCGGGGGATGCCGCCCCGGACCGTTTCGCCGCTCGCGCCGGGGCCGCAGGTGACCGACGATCGCCGGACCGCGTCCTTCGCCCCTCGCTTCCCGGAGAACCCATGCCGGCTCAGACCGCCGATCTCGTCTGCCTCCAGTGCGGCACCATCGCTTCGCGCGCCGCGGCCACCATGTGCCGTCGATGCGGCCTCCGGTTCGGTGACGCGCCACCGGCGCACGCGAAGCTCGCCGAATGCCCGGTCTGCTACCGGACGACGGACGACGACGGGCGCCTGCCGTCGATGGTCCATCGCGGGTTCCGGGTCGATATCACGGCCCACGCGGAGGAGCACGAGCGCTTCCCGGTTGGCGACGACGCGTGGCTCGAGACGCTCCGGGTCCACGACCGGATCCGCATCGGCCGCTGGAGCGCGCCGTTCGATCTCGTCCGGCGGTACCTCGTCACGGGCGTGGTGGACGCCGGCCGGAACCGCCTGGCGCAGCACAATGCGATCGTGACCGCGATGACCCAGATCCAGCGCTGGGGCCGCGACCCGGACGTGTTCGGCGACCAGGAGGAGTGGCGGGCGGCGCGCGACGCGGTGACCACGCTGATGGACCGCTACCACGCCCGGGGGCCGATCAGCCGCACCGGGTAGGCGGTCCGGCGCGCCGCATCGGGCCGCACGGCCCGGGGCACGTCGCCGCGACATGGGCGATCATCGGCGCCACCCGAACGGAGCGCTCCGATGACCGACCGATCCCCCCGACTCGCCCTGCTCGCCGCCGCGCTGCTCGCGGTGGTGGTCGCCGCCTGCGGCTCGAGCGCGGCCACGACCGCACCCGAGCCCACGCTCCGCGTGTCGGTCGGCCCGACCGTGCCCGCCTCGACGCTGCCGATGGAGGTGGACGTCGCGAAGGCCGCCGCCATGCGCGACGCCGGCGCCTTCATCCTCGACGTCCGTGAGCTCGACGAGTGGGTGACCGGCCACATCCCGGACGCGACGCTGATCTCGCTGGGCTCGCTCGCCTCGCGCACGGGCGAGGTGCCGGCAGACCGTGACATCGTCGTCGTGTGCCGGACGGGCAACCGGTCCGCGCAGGGCCGCGACATCCTGCTCAACGCCGGCTTCAAGGCCGTGACCAGCATGGCCGGCGGCATGAACGAGTGGGCCGCGGCGGCCCTGCCGATCGCGACCGGGGAGTAGGGGAGCCGGCCGCGGGGGAGCGCACCGGGCCCGGCGCGGGCGTCATGCGCGTCCCAGGACGACCTCGCGCCACAGCCGCCCTGGCAGCCCGCGGTACGGGCGGGCCTCGACCGCCGTGCTCGCCATGACCCGCCGGATTCGCTCGCTCCGCCTCGCGACGACGAGGCTCGCGTCCACGACCACCGGCCGGTAGAGCGTCCGGGCGAGAAGCCGGCAGGCCGCGAGGTCGCCGCCCGGGCCGTCCGCCCAGCGCCGCTCGAACACCGCCGGAGCGTCACGCCGCCCGATCTCGGCCAGCGTGTCGGCCAGGATCCCGCCGCCGTCGATCGCGTGGTGGATGCCCTCACCCGTGATCGCGTCGTTGGCGTTGGCCGCGTCCCCGACGAGCGCGAAGCCGGGTCCGGCGACCGGGCCGCCACCGACCGGGATCGAGGCGCCGAAGGGCTCGCGCGGCAGGTCGAGCGCGCCCGGGTACCGGCGGGCGAGGAAGTCCAGGGTGCGGGCGCGCAGCTCCCGACCGTTGCCGTGCCCCACGGGAACGGCGATGCCGACCGACGCGTGGCCGAGCCGCGGAAACACCCAGGCGTAGCCCGAGCAGTCGCCCAGCATCTCGATGACGATGTCGGGCTCCTCGAGGCCGGTCACGTGGAAGCCGCCCGTCGCGTAGCTCGCCCGCGACCCGGGCGCGCTCCCCACCAGCGACCGGCGCACGATGCTCGATGCGCCGTCCGCCCCGACGACGAAATCGTGCGTGACGACGGCATCGCCGAGGTCCAGCATCAGCGTGCCGTCCGTCGTGCGCTCGACCCCGCGCACCCGCATCGGGCGCAGCGTCGCGCCGGCGAGGACGGCCTGCTCGAGGATCGCGCCATCGAGCACCGCGCGCGGGAAGATCTCGATCGGGGCGGGCATCCGGAACACGACCTCGCGGGCCCGCGGCCCGCGCATCCGCACGACCTCCGCGGGGCGCCCCAGCGGACGCAGCGGGCCCAGCTCCGGCCAGCGCTCGAACACCCGCGCCGTGACCCCGCCGCCGCACGGCTTCTCGCGCGGATGGCTCGGGTCGTAGACCGTCACGTCCAGCCCGGCCGAGGCGAGGCGCCAGGCGCAGAACGCGCCCGCGGGTCCGGCCCCGACGACCGCGATGGAGGTGGTCATGCGTCCGCCGGGTCGAACAGCACGCCCGGGTTGAGGATCCCGTCGGGGTCCAGCGCGCGCTTGATCGCCCGCATCGCCGCGAGCTCCGCCGGCGAACGGTCCAGGGCGAGCCAGCGGACCTTGGCGACGCCCACGCCGTGCTCGGCGCTGATCGAGCCGCCCAGCTCCACGACCAGTCGCAGGACAACGTCGTCCACGGTGTCGTCCGCCGGGTCCGGGCCGAGGACGTTGACGTGGAGGTTGCCGTCCAGGACGTGGCCGAACACGATCGTCCGGGCGCCCGGCGCGACCGCGGCCACGCGTTCCTGGACCCGCGCCACGAAGTCGGCGATGCGCGCCGCGGGCAGCGCCACGTCGAGCTTGTGGGGGATCCCCTCCCGCCCGATCGCGTCGGGCTGGCCATCGCGCAGCTGCCACAGGCGGTCCCGCGCGGCGGTGTCATCGGCCAGCACGGCGTCGAGGATGCCGCCGGTCGCCGACAGCGAGTCCGCCAACGCCGGCAGCGGGTCGGCGTCGCCCGCGACCTCGACGAGGAGGCAGGCCGGGGGGTCGAAGGGGAACGGGCGGGCGGCGCCCGCATGGCGGACGACGAGGTCGAGGCCGTCGGCGAGGATCAGCTCCGCGGCCCGGAGGTCGGGGAGGGTTCGGCGGAGCTCACCGGCTATCCGGACGGCGGCCGCCACGTCCGGCAGCGCCAGCACCGCCACGGCGAGGCGCGCCGGCACCGGCACCAGCCGCAGCCGGGCGGCCGTGATCACCGCCAGCGTCCCCTCGGAGCCGGCGAGCAGGGCCGGCAGGGAGTAGCCAGTGTTGTCCTTGCGGGGCCGGTCAAGGCGGCGCAGGATCGAGCCCTCCGCGGTCACCGCCTCCATGCCCACGACCTGGTCACGCATCGGCCCGTGGCGGAACGCGTGGATGCCGCCGGCGTTGGTGGCGATCATCCCGCCGACCGTCGCGGAGTCACGTGCCCCGAAGTCCACCGCCGGTTCGAGGCCGGCTGCGCGCGCGTGTCCGGCCAGGCGCGCGAGGGTGACGCCGGCGCCCGCGACCACCTCGGCCGCGAGCGGCTCCACCGGCCCCAGGCCGGCGAGTCGCCCCAGGCTCAACAGCACGGTGCCGTCCCGTGGCACCCCGCCGCCCACGAGCCCCGTATTGCCGCCCTGCGGGACGACGCCCACCCGTGCGGCCCGGCACGCACGGAGGACCGCCGCGACCTGGTCCGTGTCCGCCGGCCGCA
>CAYJOH010000325.1:0-3604 GCA_964371685.1 uncultured Anaerolineaceae bacterium | reverse complement strand
CGATCGACGTCCCGTGGCCGCCGATCCACTTCGTCGCCGAGTGGATGACGATGTCCGCGCCGTGCTCGATGGGCTTCACGAGCAGCGGGGCGAAGGTGTTGTCGATGAGCACGGGCACGCCGTGGGCGTGGGCCACGTCCGCGATCGCGCGGATGTCGTGGACGTCCAGGCGCGGGTTGCCGATCGTCTCGAGGAACACGGCCTTCGTCCGCTCGTCGATCGCGGGGCCGAAGCTGGCCGGGTCGAGCCCGTCCACGAACCGCACGCTGATGCCCAGCTTGGGCAGCGTGTAGTGGAACAGGTTGTAGGTGCCGCCGTAGAGGCTGCTGGAGCTGACGATGTTGTCGCCGGCACCGGCGAGATTGAGGATCGCGAGCGTCTCGGCGGCCTGGCCCGAGGCGAGGGCGAGGGCCCCGACGCCGCCCTCGAGGGCGGCGACGCGCTCCTCGAACACGCCCGTGGTCGGGTTCATGATCCGGGTGTAGATGTTGCCGAACTCCTGGAGCCCGAACAGGCGCGCCGCGTGGGCGGCATCGTCGAACACGTAGCTCGTGGTGGCGTAGATCGGGACCGCGCGCGCGTGCGTGGTCGGGTCCGGGTTCTGGCCGGCGTGGAGGGCCTGGGTCTCGGGGTGGAGGCCGGGCAGGGCGCTGGGGTCGAAGCTCATGGCTGGGTTCTCCGGGTGATGCGTGGGTTCGGTCGTCGAGGGCCCCGTGGGGGGGTTTGGCTCGGCGGCTACCCGTCGTGTGTGCCGGAGAACGAAAAGAGCCGCGAACCCTGTGGTTCGCGGCCCCGGGACCTCGGCTCCGAGATCCCCGCTGTCACCTGCTGAACGTCAGCGCGGGAAGTCTCGGCGCCCGTCCTCCGCACGGCGGGGCCGCCCACGCATACACATCAGCCAGGAAACGGTGGTGTGGCTCATCAGGTGGGCGAGGATGCGGGATGCGCGCCGTCCGCGTCAACCCCCACGGGCCGTCGCAACCGAAACGCAACCGGCCGGGGCGGGCCGTCGGGCCGGTCCGTCGGCGCCGCGCCGTCGGCGCCGCTGTGCCGGTCGCCGCCGAGGGTCGCGTCGGTCGCCGAGGGTCGCGTCGGTCGCCGGGCGACTCAACCAGCGCACGACGCGACGACTTGGTCGCTGACCGCCGTGTTCGTTGCGCGCACGGGGCTCGCCGCGCGATGAACGCCGCGCCAAGCGACGGATCTGTCTCACGGTGCGCTCGTTGGGTCGCTGGGCGACTGCCCGGGGGCCGGCAGCGCAGCGAGGGCTAGCTGGCCGCGAAGCGAAGGCCCGCCGGCGCGGCCGCGAGGCGAACGCTCGCCAGCGCGGCCGCGAAGCTTCGGGTCTGCGAGGTGCGAAGGTCGATCAGCTGCCGGTGGTCGGCGAGGCCGAGGCGTCTGGGGTCGCGTCGTCCGGGCCGCCGAAGAAGCCGTGGCCGCCGAAGCCGTGCCAGCCACGCCCCAGCCCAAGGCCGCGGCCCAGCCCGCGCCCGAGCGAGCGGAGCTCGTCGGTGGTGATCTTGCCGTCGGCCATCAGCTCGTCGAGGTTGTCCAGCTGGCGCAGCCGGCTGTCCTCGGGGAGCTGGTCCAGCTCCGCCTGGGTGATCTCGCCGTCCTCGAGGATGGCCTTGAGCTGCTGCATCCGCTCCAGGCGGTCGGCGCGGCGCGCCTCGCGCTCGGCGGTCAGCGCGTCGAGGATCGCGGTCTTCTGCGACTCGGTGATCGTGCCCTTGCCCACGAGGTCGTCCAGCACGTCGGTCAGGACCGTGTCGCGGAGGGGCTTGACGGTCGTGCCGGCGGACGCGTCGGGTGACGCGGACTCGGCCGCCGGCAGGACGGTATCGGTGTCATCGCCGGTCGTGCCGCCCGAGGTCGCGAGCACGGCGCCGGCCGCGCCGACGACCAGCAGGGCCGCCAGGGGGAGCACGAGGGTTGTGTTGAGCTTCACGCAGTGCCTCCTTGGAGACGCGGCCGTCATGCCGCGTCGGGACTGGGTGCGATCGTGGCCGCCCCGGCTGTATCCCGGCCGGGTCCCGGCTGTGAGTCCGCTGTGATCGGGAGCCGCACGACGAACGTCGCGCCGCCGCCCGGCGTGGGCTCGTGCCAGATCTCGCCGCCGTGGGCCTGGACGACGGCCGCGGCGATGGACAGCCCGAGACCGGTGCCGCCGTTGTCCCGTGAGCGGCCGGGATCGGCCCGGTAGAAGCGGTCGAACACGCTGGCGCCGTGCGCATCGTCGATGCCGGGCCCGTGGTCCACGACCCGGACCTCCGCCGAGCCATCCGCGCGCCGGGCGACGACCTCGAACGGCGACCCGGCGGCCGTGTGGACGCGCACGTTGGCGAGCAGGTTGCCGATGACCTGGCGGATGCGGTCGTCGTCACCGGCGACGACGAGGCCGGGGTCGATGGCGCCGACGATCGGCCGGCCGGGCTCCGCGGCACGCGCGTCCACGACGGCGTGCTCGGCGATCCGCGACAGGTCAACGGGGTCGCGGCGGATCGGGCGGCCCTGGTCCAGGCGCGCCAGCGTGAGCAGATCGTCCACCAGCGCGCCCATCCGCCGGCTCTCGGTCCCGATCCGGTCCATCGCCGTGTCCAGCTCGGCCCGGTCCGAGAGGCCGCCGGCGCGGTACAGGTCCGCGTACCCGCGGACCGACGTGAGCGGCGTGCGCAGCTCGTGCGAGGCGTCGGCGACGAACCGGCGCAGGCGGTCCTCGCTGCGGGCCTTCGCCTCGAGCGCCGCCTGCTGCTCGCCGAAGCTCGCCTCGATCCGGTCCAGCATCGCGTCGAACGCCGTGCCCAGCCGCCCCACCTCGGTGTCGTCGTGGGCGACGCCCGCCCGGTGCGACAGATCGCCCCTCGCGATGTCCTCGGCCGTGCGCGCGACCCGCTCCAGCGGCAGCAGCCCCTGCCGCACGACGACCCAGGCCACGACCAGCAGCCCGGCCATCGCCAGCGCGCCCACGAACACCAGCGTCCGCACCAGGGCGGTGGTGACCGCCTCGACCCCCGACAGCGGCGCCGCCACCGCGACGATCAGGCCCGCCCGGGCCTGCTGGGTGAGAACCCGGTAGCGGATCGAGCCGTCCGTCGACTCGCGCTCCTCGATCACGCCATACGCGTCGGCCGGGATCCCGGCCCCATAGACCGGCAGCACCGGGAGCGGGTCCGGGTCGCTGGAGAACCCGGACGGGAACGAGCGCGTGATGTTGCCCCGGCGGTCGAGGCGCATCACGGCCAGCCGGCGTCCCGCCTCGCTGTCGGACGCGGTGAGCCCGGCCAGGCGCTCCAGGCGTCCCGCCGCCGTGTCGATCGCGAGGAGCTCCTTGTCCACGCGATCCACGAGGGCGGCGCGCGTGAGCCCCACCAGGAGCACGCCGGCGCCCAGCAGCGCCACCGCGAGCATGACCGCCAGAGAGGCGAGCAGCCTCGCGCGGAGGCTCATGTCGCAGGCCTGTCCGCGTCGGGGCGGGCGTCGGCGCGCAGGACATACCCGAAGCCGCGCACGGTCCGCAGCAGCTTCGGCTCGACGTCGTCCATCTTGCGGCGCAGGTAGCTCACGTACGTCTCGACGACGTTGTCCTCGCCGTTGAAGTCGTACT
>CAYJOH010000324.1:0-3620 GCA_964371685.1 uncultured Anaerolineaceae bacterium | reverse complement strand
CGTCCAGTCCGCGGCCGCCCGCAGCGCGGACGGGTCGCCGCCCTCGGACGGGATCGCGAGGTACTCGACCAGCTCCCGGGTCCAGCCCTCGAGTCGCGCCTCGACGACGCGGTCGAAGGCGGCGAAGTCCGGCCCGGCCTCGCTCATGCCCGCTTGCGCTCGAGGTCCAGGAACGGCAGCTCCACGACCGTCGCGTTCACGCGGCCGCGCCGGCCCTCGACGGTCCACTCGACCTGGAGCCGGCCCCCCACGCGGGCGTGGCGCGGGGGCAGGGAGGCCAGCGCGATGGCCTGCTTGAGGATCGGGCTCCAGCCGTGGGAGGTCGCCTTGCCCACCTGCCGGCCCTCGGCGTACACGGGGACGTGCGAGCGGTCCACGGTCGGCGAGATCGAGGGCGGCAGGCCCTGCTCGTCGTACAGCCGCTCGATGTCGTACCAGTCGAGGATCAGGCCCGCCAGCCGGCGCGCCGGGCCGCCCCGCGCGCGCTCGGCCCGCAGGGCTCGCCGGCCGACGTAGTCCGCCTTGTCCAGGTCCACGAGCCGGCCGAGCCCGATCTCGTCGGGGCTGTAGTTCTGCTCCGGGTTCATCGCGTGACGCGCGGAGGTGTAGTCCACCTCGAGCAGGATCAGCCCCGCCTCGAGGCGGGTGACGTCGAGGGCGAGCATGCCGGCCGGCCGGATGGCGTACGCCTTGCCGGCGGCGAACAGGGCGTCCCACACCGCCTCGGCGTCCGCGGCCGGGATCCACAGCTCGTAGCCCAGGTCGCCCGTGTAGCCCGTCCGGCTGACGTCCACGCTGATCGCACGGATCTTCGACGCCCGGCGGCGGAAGTAGCGCAGGTCGCCGAAGTCCTCGCCGGTGACGGCCTCGAGGACGGCGCGGCTGAGCGGGCCCTGGAGCGCGAGCGCCGCGACCGACTCGGTGACGTCCTCGATCTCGACGTCGAGGCCGGCGGCGTTCTGCGTCAGCCAGCGGAACTGGGGGTCGGCGGCGGTCCAGCGCAGCTCCTGATCGCCAACCCGGTGCACGGTCCCGTCGTCGATGACCTTGCCGTGCTCGTCGCACCACGGCGTGTAGTAGACCTGCCCCACCTTGAGCTTCGTCGCGTCGCGGGTGATCACGCGATCGGCCAGGCGGATCACGTCGGGGCCGGTCAGCCGGTACTTGTACAGCGGGCTGACGTCGATGACCGCGGCGGCTTCGCGGATCGCGTTGTACTCGATGTCGTGGAAATCGGCGTACACGGAGGAGGCGAAGTAGCCGGCCCACTCCCGCCACTGCATCTTCCGGTTGAGGGGCGCAGTCCGGGGGTGGAACGCGGTGCCGACGCTCACGAGGCTCCTCCAGGCGGGGTGTCGACGCGAGTATGCATGACGCCTATGCAGGCTGGATGCCGCCCGGCCTCAGAGCAGGCGGACCGGCACGGCGCGGCGTCTAGGTCGGGAGCAGGCGCGGCTGCGGCTCCGGCCGCGCTCGACGGCGGCGCCTGCGGCGTTCGGCGAGCGACAGCGACACGAGCATCAGCTCGTTGACCCTCCGCTCGAACTCCGGGACCGTGGCCTCCGGGATCGTGACGCACACCTCGCGCAGCGCCGTCTCGAGCTGGTACCAGAGGTCGCCCTTGCGGACCTCGTACAGCGGATAGCGGGCGTTGATGACCACGCGCCGGACGCCGTCCTCCACGACCATGGCGCTCCGCAGCCGCGGGTCGAGCGAGCGGATCACCACCTCGCCGACCCCGGACCGGCCGCCGGAGCCGGCGCCGCCCCGGGGCGGGGCGGGGAGCGCCGGCGGGCCATCGTCCGGACCGGGCGTCTCGCCGGGCTCGGTGGCGGGCACGTCGGGTGCGTCCGGGCGCGCCGCCGGAGCGTCGAGTGTGAGCTGTCCGCCCGGCCCCTCGCCCGCGGTGCCAATGTCGCTCTCGAACAGCTTGCCGGACTCGAGGAGCCGCAGCGCCCGGGCGAGAATCCGCCGGACCTGGTCTGCCGTGCGCAGGGCGCTGGCGGTGGGCGCCGCGTCGGTGTCCCGGGTCAGCCGCCGCACGACCGGTGCAAGGAGCCGGTAGAGTCGCGACTCCACGTCGATCCACGTCTCGGAGCCCCGGTCGACATCGGCCTTGTTCATCGTCACCGGCACGTGCGGCAGCTCCACCTCGCCCACGAGGCGGTTGAGCGCCGGGTGCTGCGCGGGTCCGGGATGCCCGAACCACTCCGGTGCGCCCACCAGGCGACCCAGGTGGTACAGACGGACACCGGCGTCGGGCGCGGACGGCGGCAGCGGGTCGGGAAGCAGGCCCCACCAGCCGCGCACCACGCGTCCGCCCGCCCGGACGCTGAGCTCGTGTCGCTCGTCCAGCGTCCAAGTCGGTGCCGTCACCCGCGCACGGTCGAGCCGCAGGACCAGGTCGCCGCGATCGAGCAGCGGCCGGTACGTCTCACCGAGACGGGTTCGCAGGCGCCGCGCGTCGACCTTGCGATCCACGCCGCCGATCTCGATCCGGACGTACCCGAGCTCGACCGGGACGGGCTTCGCGCGCTCTCGTAGCTCGTACGTTCGGAGCCGGCTCCGGTCGCGGTAGTCCTCGTCCGAGAAGCCGTGGGCGACGGCCGCGCCAGCCAGGCCTGCGAGGACCTCGAACCGCGTCCCCAGGTGGCCGATCGCCGCCTTGCCACCCTGCCCGTAGCGCCCGATCGAGTCGCCGGCCCGCTTGCGCGAGCCGCCCCAGCGCAGGTACTGGCGCTCGATCTCGCGCGGGCCCATGCCCGTCCCGCCGGTGACGACCAGGGTGATCGCGCCCGGGCGGAGGGCGAGGTCGATCTCCATCGGCCGCCCGGCGACCCGCGAGTCCACGGCGTTGTCCACGAGCTCCAGGATCGCGTCGACGGGCGCGCGGTAGTTGGCGAACAGCGCCGCCGTCAGCTGTGGATCGATCCGCTCGCGGACGACACGGACGGGTTTGGTCACCGGGGCTCCATCACCATGAGGGAAGACGCTGCGGCAGATCCATGGCCGGTCGAGGCAAATCGGGCGTTCTGACGGCCGGCGATGGCTAATCCTGCCGATCTTAGCCGTCGATTTGGCGTCAGTCCGCCAGGGACGTCCGCACGTCGCGGTGCCAGGCGCCGCGGTCCTTGCGCGTGGCCGCCCGCTCGAGCTCAGCCGCGTGGCGGGCGACGTGGTCGGCCGTGACGGCGAGGTGCTCGGCCGGGGCATAGCGCCGGGATCCGCGCCGGTAGGGGATCAGGGCGATCCGCGGAGAACCGACGTGTTGCCGGATCACCGCCTGCGCCGCCTCCAGCCGCCCCAGGAGAGTCTCGATCGGCAGGTCACCGAGCTCCGTGCGTGTCCGCGCTGCGAGCACGGCGTAGGTTCCGGCGAGCGGCGACGGACGCCGGCCCGCCGCGAGGTCCGCCACGTTCCGGGCGAAGCTCTCGTGCCACAACACGACGTGGGCCACGACCATCCGTCCTGACCACTCGCCGGTGGTCGGGGCGTCGAGATCGGGCAGCGCTCGTGCCGCGGCCGCGAGTCGATCGACGGCCGCCTCCAGGGACGCCAGCGACGAGGCCAGCTCGTCCATCAGCCGGCGGCCTGCCCGTAGCCGAGCACCACCACGCCCA
>CAYJOH010000323.1:0-3639 GCA_964371685.1 uncultured Anaerolineaceae bacterium | reverse complement strand
GACATCGAGGTGCCGCTGTAGAGGTTGAAGTCACGCCCGGCGTTGCCTGGCGGCGCGACCGCGGCCAGGATGTCCTGGCCCGGGGCGATGACGTCGGGCTTGAGGACGTCGCCGCCGCCCGCGGTGAGCGGACCCCGGGACGAGAAGGACGCGGTGAACGGCGCGTCGGCGTCGTACACGACCGTCGCGGCGTTGATCGTCGCGGTGGCGCCCGGCAGCGCCGCGTACGCCTTGACGGCGGCGCGGTCGGTGCTCTGCAGGTGGACCGTCGGGACGAAGTGGAAGTCGGCGTTGATCGAGCTGATGCTGGTGTTGACCAGGATCATGCCCACGCCGCCGGCCTCCTGGACCGCGAGGCTCTTGTTGACCCGCGCCGTCACGCCGCGGTCGCAGACCACGATCTTGCCGGCGACCTTGGCCGGGTCGAGGACGTTGCCGCCGTCGGCCGAGCTGTAGCACAGCGCGACCTCCGTCGGGTCGGCGCCGGGCAGGCCGGCCGCCGCGGAGTCGATGAGCGGGAACGGGCCGGTGGCCGTGGCGACCGACGCGCCCTCGTAGGTGGTGCCGTCGCCCAGCGTCACCGAGCCGCGGCCATCGCGGTTGTGCGTGCCGGCGGCGACGGTGGTCGTCCACGGCGACGGATGCGCGACGGTCCCCGACGCGGGGCCGCTGTTGCCCGCGGACTGCGCGACGAAGATCCCCGCGCGGGCCGCGAACAGGAACGAGATCTCGACCGGGTCGGCGAAGTTGGTCGTCGTGCCGCTGATCGAGTAGTTGATGACGTCCACGCCGTCGGCGACGGCGGTGTCGATGGCCGCGACGAGGTCGGCGGTCGAGCCGCTGGCCTGCGACGCGTCCTGGGTGGACCACAGCGCCTTGTACATGGCGATTCGCGCCCGGGGCGCCATGCCGCTGATGGTGCCGAACACGGAGGCCGGCCCGGTGGTCGGCACGCCGTAGTTGCCGCCGGACGTCGAGGACGTGTGCGTGCCGTGGCCGTTGTAGTCGCGGGCGGAGTTGAACTCCCACGGCTTGCTGGTGTTGATGCCGGCGTTGCCACCCTGGCTGGCGTTGAACCACCGGGCGCCGATGAGCTTCTGGTTGCACATCGTGGCCACCCAGCCCTCGCCCGGGACGCACTTGCCGTGCCAGCCGGGGATCTGCTGGAAGGCGCGCTTGGCGCCCGGGGCGTTGCTCGGCGTGCCGTTCGCGTCCACGCGGTCGGCGAAGCTGAGCGACTCCGGCCAGATGCCGGAGTCCACGATGCCGATGATCAGCCCCTCGCCCGCGTCGGCGACGCCGCCCACCTGCGCCCACAGGCCGCCGGGACCGGTCAGGCCCAGGAAGTCCGGGGTGGACGAGGTGTCCGCGGTGCGGATCTCGTCCGGCGACACGGCGAGGACGCCGGGCGTCCGGGCCATCTTGTTGGCCTGGGCGGCGGTCAGCCGCGCGGCGAAGCCGTTGTACGAGTAGACGTAGTCATACAGCTTCTTGCCGCCCACCCCGGCGAGCGCCGCGGCGTGCTTGTCCTTGAGGAACCGAGCGTAGGCGACCACCTTGGCGGCGGTCGGGTCGATCTTCTGCCCGGCGGCGGGGGCGGTGGCCTTGAGGCCCTTCACGCCACCGGTGTACGCGACTACGGGCAGCTGGCTCATCTGGACGAGGTAGATGCCGTCCTGCGTGAACGGCCCGGCGGCGGGCGTCTTCGCGGCGACGGCGGTCGGCATCAGCGCCGCGAGCAGCAGCATCGTGCCGGCGACCGAAGCGAGCACTCTCCGGTTCATGGTCCTCCTCAGGCGATGCCTGGTCTCCTCCATGCCCCGTGGACAGGCCGGCACGCGACACCGGCACCCAATCCCCGGGGTGGCCGTTGCGGAGGCGACCCCGCAGGGGGTCGTCCGCTGTGGCCCAACGGTAACCCGGAGGACGGCCGCTGTCAGCCGTCGTCGGTCGGCTCCGAGCGCCCGCCGGGTGCGTGGCGGTGCGCTCGGGCACCACTTCGTGCCGGCGTCAGGCCGGCAGGTGATCCACCAGCTCCTTGACCGCGGCCGCCGACTTGTCGAACGCGGCCTGCTCATCGGGCAGGAGCGTGATCTCGAACACCCGCTCGAGCCCGCCACGGCCGAGCACGACCGGCACGCCCACGAACAGCCCGTCCACGCCGAACTCGCCCTGGAGGAAGGTGGCGCAGGGCAGGACCCGCTTCCGGTCGCGCAGGATCGCGTCCACCATCTCGAACGTGGACGCCGCTGGCGCGTAGTACGCGGAGCCCGTCTTGAGCAGGGCCACGATCTCGGCGCCGCCGTTGGCCGTCCGCGTCTCGAGCGCCTTGACGCGCTCCTCGGACAGCAGCTCGGTGATCGGCACGCCGGCGACGGTCGAGTAGCGGGACAGCGGCACCATCGTGTCCCCGTGGCCGCCCAGCACGAACGCGTGCACGTCCTCGACGGACACGCCCAGCTCCATCGCGATGAACGTCCGGAACCGGGCGGAGTCCAGGACCCCGGCCATGCCCAGGACCCGCTCGCGCGGGAAGCCCGAGGCGCGCATCGCGACGTGGCACATGACGTCGAGCGGGTTGGTGACGACGATGATGATCGCGTCGGGCGACACCGCGGCCGCCGCGGCCACGACGCCGCTCACGATCCCGGCGTTCGTCGCGATCAGGTCGTCGCGGCTCATGCCCGGCTTGCGCGGGATGCCCGAGGTCACGACGACGATGTCGGAGCCGGCCGTGTCGGCGTAGTCGTTGGTGCCGGTGATCCGGGCGTCGTGGCCCACGACGGGCGCGGCCTCGGCGAGGTCGAGGCCCTTGCCCTGCGGCATCCCCTCGACGATGTCGACGAGGACCACGTCGGCCAGCCCGGCCTCCGCGATCCGCTGGGCCGTGGTGGCGCCGACGTTGCCGGCGCCGATGACGGTGACCTTGTTGCGTGCCATGGCGTTGCTCGCCTCCGGTCTGCCTGTGTGCCGCGGGACATCCCGCCGCATGCGTCGTTTGTCCGGGTCCGATTGTGCTCCCCGTCGATGGCCGTCCGATGGCCCGGTCCGCAAGATCGGGCCGTCACCTACTCGCCCCGGAGCCTCCTCCCGTGTCCATGAACCTCGCCGCCGTTCCCGTGGCCGCCCTCACGATCGTCGGCCTCCTGCTCGCCGTGCTGGGCGTGTTCGGCGGTGGCCTCGGGGTCATCGGCCTGGGCGTCGCGAGCCTCGTCGCGGCCGCCCTCACCGGCGCCCTGGCGACCCGCCGCGCCTGAATTCCCCTGCGTCAGCGTGCCGGTCGGGCCGGCCTCCGTCGCCCGGCCGATCGCCCGCCTACCCCTCCGCGCCGAGGTCCGCATCCACCGGCGCCGGGCCGGCGTTGCGGATCGCGTCGCTCACGCCGTCGGCGTACTTCGCGAAGTTGTCGTGGAACATCGCCGCCAGCCGCCGCGCGGCCTCGTCGAAGGCGCCGGTGTCCGGCCAGTTGGTGCGCGGGACGAGGACCTCGGCGGGGACGCCCGGCACGGCGACGGGGACGGCGACCCGGAAGATCGGGTCCTCGACGGTCGCCACGCCGTCCAGCTCGCCGTTGAGCGCCGCCCGGACCATGTTCCGGGTGTGGTTGATGTTCATCCGGTGGCCCACGCCGTACGGGCC
>CAYJOH010000322.1:0-3640 GCA_964371685.1 uncultured Anaerolineaceae bacterium | reverse complement strand
GGGCGCCGTGTCCACGCGGCCCGGAGCGATCTCGCCGCCGGCCCAGGCGCGGACCAGCTGCGCCGTTCGATCCGCGCCGAGGCGCGCCAGCCGCGTCTCCTGGCCCTTCTCGAACCGGCTGCTCGCCTCGGACCGCAGCGAGAGCCGCTGCGCGGTGCGCCGGATGCTGACAGGGTCGAACACTGCGGACTCGATGGCCACGTCCGTCGTGGTGTCGGACACCTCGGAGCCGGCGCCGCCCATGACGCCGGCCAGGCCCAGCGCGCCCCCCGGATCCGCGATCAGCAGCATGTCCGGGGCCAGGACGCGCTCCACGTGGTCGAGCGTCTCCAGCCGCTCGCCCTCGAGCGCCCGGCGGACGACGATCGTCGCCCGGCCGTCGGCGCCCGCGTGCACGGCGGCGGCGTCGAAGGTGTGGATCGGCTTGCCCAGCTCCAGCATCACGTAGTTCGAGGCGTCCACGACGTTCGAGACGGGGCGCTGGCCGGCGGCCAACAGGCGCATCTGGACGTGATCCGGCGACGGGCCGACCGTCACGCCGCTCACCCACCGCCCGACGAACCGGGTGCACAGGTCCGGGTCCCGGACATCGACCACGAGCCGCGCCTCCGTCGGGGGCCCGCTCCCCTCCTCGACCGTGATCTCCGGCTGCCGCACCGGCCGGCCCGTCGCGGCCGCCACCTCGCGCGCGAGCCCCAGGATCGACAGGGCGTCGCCGCGGTTGGGCTTGACGTCCACGTCCAGCACCACGTCGCCGAATACGTCCGCCAGCGGCACGCCCAGCGGGCTGTCCGCGGGCAGGATCAGGATCCCGTCGGCATCGGCCGTGAGCCGGAGCTCCTCGCCGGAGCACAGCATCCCGTTGCTGACGACGCCCATCTTCTCGGCGCGCTCGATGCGCCGGTTGCCGGGCAGCACGGCACCCGGCAGCGCGACCGGCACGCGCTGCCCGGGGGCGATGTTCGTCGCGCCGCACACGATCGACAGCGGCTCGCCCCCATCGCCCAGGGTCACCGTGGTCAGCGACAGCCGGTCCGCCCGGGGATGCCGTTCGACGGTCAGCAGCTCGCCGATCACGACCTGTTCCCAGTCCTCGCCCCAGCGCTCGACGTGCTTGACCTCCATGCCCAGCAGCGTGAGCCGCTCGGCCAGCTGCTCCGGCGTCAGGTCGACGTCGACGAACTCGCGCAGCCAACTGAGGGGGACTCTCATCGGAAGGCTCCGAGGAAGCGCAGGTCGTCCTCCATGTACAGCCGCAGGTCGCCGACCTGGTGGCGGAGGTTCGCGATCCGCTCCACGCCCATGCCGAACGCGAAGCCCTGGTAGCGCTCGGGATCGATGCCCCCGTAGCGGAGCACCACCGGGTGGACCATGCCGGCACCCAGGATCGTCATCCAGCCCGTGCGCGAGCAGGCCGGGCACTTCTCGCCGTCGCAGATCACGCACAGGATGTCGAACGCGACGGAGGGCTCGGTGAACGGGTAGTAGCCCGGCCGGAAGCGGGTTGGCCGGTGGTCGCCGAACATCGCGTGGGCGAACTGGTCGAGCAGGCCCTTGAGGTCCGCCATCGACGTCCCCTCGTCGACCATCAGCCCCTCGACCTGGAAGAACTCCGACGCGTGGCTCGCGTCGACCGCCTCGTAACGGAAGCAGCGGCCGGGCAGCAGCGCGCGGATCGGCGGCCGCTCCTCGTGCATGACCCGGATCTGGCCGGGGCTGGTGTGGGTCCGCAGCAGGAGGCCCTCGACGTCCAGGTACAGCGTGTCCCACAGGTCCCGTGCCGGGTGGTCCGGCGGGATGTTGAGCATCTGGAAGTTGGTCGGGTCGTCCTCGATCTCCGGGCCCTCGTAGACGACGAACCCGAACTGCGCGAACACCTCGGCGATCTCGCGCGCCGTCTCGATGATCGGGTGCAGCGAGCCTCGCCGGATGGGGCGGCCCGGGGTCGTGACGTCCACGGCCTCGGCCGCGAGACGGGCCGCCAGCTCCGCCCCGCCGAGGCGGGTGCGGGCCTCCCGGATGGCCGCCTCGACCGCGGTCCGGACCTCGTTGGCGATCGCTCCCACCTTGGGGCGGTCCTCCGCCGGCAGCGCGCCGATGCCGCGCAGGATCGCCGTGAGGTCCCCCTTCTTGCCCAGCACCGCCACCTCGAGCGCGTCGAGGGCGGCCGTGTCCGGCGCGCCGGCGACCGCGCCGACCGCGCGGGCACGCAGCGCCTCGAGGTCCTGGGTCAGCTGAGCGAGATCCATCCGGTCGGTGCCCCTCGAATCACGAGCCCTCGAGCGTCTGGCGACGTCCGAGGGCCCAGGTCAACGCTCCGAGGGCCGAGCGCGCGCTCCGGAGCGCATCGGCCCGAGAACTCAGGCGCTGCGAGCGACCTCGGCGATCCGGCCGAAGGTCGCCGCGTCGCGGACCGCGAGATCCGCGAGGATCTTGCGGTCGAGATCCACGCCCGCCTTCTTGAGGCCGGCGATGAGCTTGCCGTAGGTCATCCCGTTGAGGCGCGCCGCCGCGTTGATCCGGATGATCCACAGCTCGCGCATGTCGCGCTTGCGCTGCTTGCGGTCCCGGGTCGCATAGGCGAGCGCGTGCATCTGGGCCTCGCGGGCCCGCTTGACGAGCTTGCGGTTCGTCCCGGTGCGGCCCTCGGCGGCGTTGAGCAGCCGCTTGTGGCGCTTGTGGGCGGTGACGCCCCGCTTGACGCGTGCCATCGATCGCTCCTAGACGTGCGGCAGGAGCCGGCGGAGCTGCTCCTGGTGCTCGGGGCCCACGATCGCCTTGCCCGCGTAGCGACGCGTCCGGCGCGAGGACTTGATCTCGAGGTGGTGACCGCGCCACGACTTGACGCGGTAGAACTTCCCGCTCCCGGTGACGCCGACGCGCTTCTGCGTCCCCTTGTGGGTCTTCATCTTCGGCACGCTGGGCTCACTCTCCTGCTGGCGTCGCCTCGATCGCCGGGATGGCGACGGGCGTCGGTTCGGTTGCGGGTGCGGGTGCGGGTTCGGTTGCCGGCGTCGCGGGTGCCGGTGTCGCGGGTGCGGTCGCCTCGGTGGGTGCGCCCGCCTCGGTGGCCGTCCTGGCCTCGCCGTCGGCCCTGGCCCCGGCGGCCCGGTGCTCGTGGACCCTCGGCTTGTGGACCGAGGCGAGCGTCATGAACATCGACTTGCCTTCGAGCGCCGGTGAGCGATCGATGGTGCCGTGGTCCTTCACGGCCTCGCCGAACTTGGCGAGGAGGGCCCGGCCGATCTCCGGGTGCGTGAGCTCCCGGCCCCGGAACCGGACGGTGACCTTGATGCGGTCGCCATCCTCGAGGAATTCGATCGCGCGATGGACCTTCGTGTCGAAGTCACCGACGCCGATCTTCGGCGTGAGGCGGACCTCCTTGAACTCCACCGCGCGCTGCTTGCGCTTGGCTTCCTTCTCGCGCTTCGTCAGCTCGTACTTGTACTGCCCGAAATCGAGGAACTTGACGACCGGGGGGGCCGCCGTGGGAGCGACCTCCACGAGGTCGAGCCCCCGCTCCTGCGCCATCGCCATGGCCTGGTGCGTCGGCATGACGCCAAGCTGTGAGCCATCTTCGTCGAGGACCCGGACCTGGGGGACACGGATCATCTGGTTGATGCGCAGGTCTCGGCTGATG